>DATENM010000065.1 GCA_035275065.1 Blastocatellia bacterium | reverse complement strand
CAGCGCCGACGAGATGAGGCGGAACAGCGGCGGGTCCCAGAACTGTACGCCCGCGCTCGGCAGCCCTTCGACGAATGGCGCGGGCCTGGCGATGGCGAGGCCGATGATAGAGGCCGGCAGCGCGACGGCGAAGCCCGCGAGCGGCCCGGCGATGCCTATGTCAAACAGCGCGCGGCGCGACGTGATGGGCGCTTTGATCTTGATGACCGCGCCGAACGTGCCGAATAGCGTGACGGTCGGCGGCGCGGGCAGGAAGAAGGGCAGCGTCGCGCGAATGCCGTAGTAGCGACACGCGAAGTAATGGCCGAACTCGTGCGCCGCCAGGATCGCGAGCAGCGTCGCGGTGAAGATCAAGCCTTGCGTCAGCGGGAAGAAGTTGCCCGTCAGCGTCTCGTGGATCACCGCGAGCGGCGGCCCGGCGATAATGTCGAACAGAGAGTCATCGGGCGCGCGCACGACCCACGACGCGCCGGTCAGGGTGGTGGTCACGCAGGTGACGAGAAAGAGGAGCGTGTGAATCAGGACGCGCCGCGCCGACAGTTCGCTTTCGGGCGCGGCGATGAAAACCACTTCGCGATCAAACGCGGCGGGCGTGACAGGGACTTCGCTGAGACGATACGGCTCTGAATTTTCCACACATCAAGCATACATCTGTGGAGCGGCGGGATGTCAACAGCCGTGGTCATCTGCCCGCTGTCAGTTGCCAGCATGGGTAACTGGCGACTGACGGGCGGCAACTACGCTTGCAGTTCTTTGCCGGGCTTAAAGCGGATCGTCTTGCCGGGCGGGATGTCTGTGACTTCGCCGGTGCGCGGGTTGCGGCCGACGCCGCGCTTGCGCGGCTTGACGACGAAGACGCCGAAGCCGCGCAGCTCGATGCGCTCGCCGCGCTGCAAGGCGTTCTTCATCGCTTCAAATAGCGACTCGACGGCAACCTCCGCTTTGGTCTTGGGTACACCGGTCTTGTCGGCGACTTGATTCACAATGTCCAGCTTAATCACATTACCCTCCGTTTTGTATGCTGCGATTGAACAACCTTGAGCGAGCTTGAGAAGCGGGCTCATTATAAGTAGGTCGCTGCCGGGTGTCAAGAAACCCTGCGGGCCGTAAACTCATTTCGATTGTTCGAGTTTCCCGCGGCGCGGCGGCTTTGCTAGACTGTCACTTCCGAATTCAACCAATCTAACGGCGCCGCCGCCCGCAAGGATTCGAGGAACACCGATGGCAACCACAGAAGGGAAACTTGAATTGAACGATCACAACGATGGCCTGAAGACGCTCGCCGAAAAAGATGCCTCGGCGATGGCCGGCGGCGGCGCCTCGCGCATCACTCGCCAGCACGCCGCCGGCAAGCTGACCGCCCGCGAGCGCATCGAGTTCCTGCTCGACGACGGCAGCTTCGAAGAGTTCGACCGCTTCAAGAAACACCGCTGCCTGGATTTTGGCATGCAGGATCAACAGTACCCCGGTGATGGCGTGGTCGCCGGGCACGGGTTAATTGATGGGCGGCAGGTCTTCGTCTTCGCGCAGGATTTCACAATCTTCGGCGGCTCGCTCTCAGAAACCAACGCCGAAAAGATCTGCAAGGTCATGGACATGGCGATGAAGGTCGGCGCGCCGGTCATCGGCCTCAACGATTCGGGCGGCGCGCGCATACAGGAAGGCGTCGTCTCGCTCGGCGGTTACGCCGACATCTTCTTGCGCAACACGCTGGCGTCGGGCGTCGTGCCGCAAATCTCGGCCATCATGGGGCCGTGCGCCGGCGGCGCCGTCTATTCGCCGGCCATCACGGACTTCAACGTCATGGTCAAGCAGACTTCTTATATGTTTATCACCGGCCCTGATGTGATCAAGACCGTCACTCACGAAGAAGTCAGCAAAGAAGAGCTTGGCGGCGCGATGACCCATAATTCGGTTTCGGGTGTTGCCCACTTCGCGGCAGAAAATGACGAAGACTGCTTGCGCTTGATTCGCGAGTTGCTGTCGTTCATTCCGTCGAACAATCTCGAAGACGCGCCGCGGCTGGCGAGCGCCGACCCGGCTGACCGCCAGGACGAGCGCTTGAACCAGATCGTGCCCGAGTCGCCGACTCAGCCTTATGACATCCGCGACATCATCCACGCCGTCGTAGACGACGGTCACCTGTTTGAAGTCCACGAGCATTACGCCAAGAACATCGTCGTCGGCTTTGCGCGGCTCGGCGGTCGGCCGGTCGGCATCGTCGCCAATCAGCCGGCGCACCTGGCCGGCGTGCTGGACATTGACGCGTCGGTCAAGGCGGCGCGCTTCGTCCGCTTCTGCGATTGTTTCAACATCCCGCTGATTACTTTTGAAGACGTGCCGGGTTTCCTGCCCGGCGTGTCGCAAGAGCATGGCGGCATCATCCGTCACGGCGCGAAATTGCTGTTCGCGTTTGCCGAAGCGACCGTGCCGAAGCTCACCGTCATCACGCGCAAGGCGTATGGCGGCGCGTACTGTGTCATGGCTTCAAAGCACATTCGCGCCGATGTGAACTTCGCGTATCCGACCGCCGAGATCGCCGTGATGGGCGCAGAGGGCGCCGTCGAGATTCTTTACCGCAAAGAGATCGCGCAATCGGCTAACCCGGCGGTCGAAGCGCGCCGCCGCGCCGACGAGTTCCGCGCCAAGTTCGCTTCGCCTTACATCGCCGCCGAGCGCGGCTTCGTTGACGAAGTGATCGAGCCGAAGACGACGCGGCCCCGTTTGATCCGCGCCTTAGAGCTGCTCGAAACCAAGCGCGACCAGAACCCGCCCAAGAAGCACGGCAATATTCCTTTGTAGGGGCCAATGCTTAGTAGGCAGGAAGCAGGAGGCAGTTATCAGTTGTCAGTTGTCAGTTGCCAGTAGGCAATAGTCCCGTAGGGACGCCATGTTTATAGTAATCGGCATAGAAAAGACACCAAGCCCCGTCGGGGCGAAATGTTAGACATTACGCTCCTACGGAGCTTGCATCATTCATAGCATCGGTGACTATAAACATCACGCTCCTAACGGAGCTAGGGAATCTGCTGACAACTGACAACTGCTTCCTGCCTCCTGCTTACTGGCCCCCGGCCCCCGGCCCCTTGTATAATCAGTTCGCCTCGCGGAGGACGTCATGAAAGAATGCCCCACTTGTAGAACCCTGTACCCCGATGAGATTAGCTTCTGCTCGGCGCATGGCGAGCGGCTGATTCGCTCGGTGCAGAGCACCAGCGACCTTGATGAGAACAAGAGCCGCCGCAAGATTCCGCCGCCGCCCGAGCCTCTGCCTATGCGCATGACGATCATCGATCAGGGCGACGAAGGGCACCGCTCGCGGGTCATCGAAGGCCGCGTGCTGGATGCTGGCCAACAGGGCATGCGGCTTCAGACCGGCACGGTCGAGACCGGCCAGTTGCACATCATCCGCGATCATACGGTGGCGTTTAAGAACAAGCTCGAAGTCGAAGTTGATCTGCCGAACGGCACCGTGCGGCTGACCGGCTTTGCCGCCTGGTACAGGCCCGAAGCCGAGGGCATCTTCTGGGTCGTCGGCCTCTACATCCGCGAGATGCCGGCGGCTGACCGGCGGCTTTATGACGAGTACTTGAAGCGACTCGCCGATTCGCAGGCCGGCCAGCCCGCGCCCGCGTGAGTGTCGGCCACGGCACGAGTTTTTCTGCCGCGCGTGTCAGCCCGACGCTGGGCGTTGCGTCAGAGGCGGCGATTTTTACTTAGGGAGGAAACTGCTAATGAGTGCGAACCAGAGCGACCAGCGCAACTGGCTTGAGCGGCTAACCAGCAAGATTCCCGGCTACAGCGGTTATGTTGACCGCGAAACCCGCCGCGACTTTGATAAGCGCCACCGCGAGCATCTGGCCGACCGCCTGCGTCGCGCCAAAGAGCCGCTGACCGAAGTGATGCGCGAGCTCACGAACGGCGGGCGGCTATTTGAAGTCACGCCGGTCGATTCGGCTATCAAGAAACTCGACAAGCTCGAAAACCGTATACGATTTGCGACCTATGGGTATGCCGGCTTCTTCGATATTCAGAAGATCGAGCAGCCGCAGCTCGACGCCATTTATCGTTTCGATCTGGCGCTCGTCGAGCATGCCGAAAAGATTGAAGCGAAGATTGCGAACCTGCAAGCCCAGGCAGGCACCGCCGCCGGCTTGAAAGCGGCGGCCACGGAAGTCGCCGCGGCGATAGACGAGGCCGACCGCGCTTTTGATAATCGCTATCAGGCGATCAATGGCTTTGGCGAGGGGCAGCCGCCCGGCCAGCCGCTTTTCCAGTGATGCGTGATGAGTGACGAGTAATGGGTAGGCGGCTCTTACTCGTCGCTCATCACTCATCACTCAGCACTTCGTTATGACAGAAATTTGCAAAACGTGTGGCAGCGAGTTGTTTGCGGGGCAGCGATTCTGTCGCGCCTGCGGTAATTCCACCGAAACGCTCGATAGCGGCGAAGCGCCGACGCAGCAGTTCGGGGATGATCCTCTGTCGTCGCGGGGCGAAGCGACGACGCGGCAAATGCAGCCGCCGGACGATTGGGGGGCGCGCTCGGTCGGCAACACCGCCCCGCAGGCACGGCCCAATACTAACCCGGTCGGCAAACCACCCGCCGGCTATCAAGCGCCGAGCGCCTACCAAGCGCCGCCGACTTCATATCAATTGCCGCCACCGCCGCCCGCCTGGCGCCCGCCGCAGTACGCGCCGCCGACGACGACCACGTCGCGCGGTAGCTCAGGGTGGGCGATCTTCCTGGCCATCTTTCTGGCGCTGATGCTCGGCGCGATGGTCGTCGGGCGCGCGGTCTTTCGCCGCGTCCGCGACCGCATGCCTGTCGCCGGTCCACAAATCCCAGGGCCCGCGACTGCCGAAGATTTGAAAACGTTCACGTTGGCCAAAGGCGCGGCGGTGGCCATCCAAACCATCAACGGCAGCATCACGGTGACGGGCTGGGACGGGCCGCAGGCCGAAGTCCACATCCTGGCAAGTAACGGCGCCAACCCTTCTGACGTGAGCATTCGCAGCGATAACAATTCGCTCGCCATCTCGGCCCCGGCCAAAGGCAAGATCAGCTTTGAAGTGAGGCTGCCGCGCGAGCTCGGCAACGTTGTGTTCAACTCGACCAACGGCGGCGTCACGGTCAGCGACGTCAGCGGCCAACTGACGGTCGAAACCGTCAACGGCAGCATCAGGCTCAATCAAGTGTCAGGCATTGACCGCGCCAAGTCGGTCAATGGCGGCATTGAGGCGACCTTGCGGCAGGCCGTGAAAGACCGCCCGATGACCTTCGAGTCGATGAACGGCGGCATCGATCTGAGGTTTCCGGGTGACTTCAACGGCACGCTCGACGCCAGCGCCATGCACGGCGGGATAAAGGTTGACGACTCCTTCCCCGAGGTGAAGTCCGAGAAGACATTCCCGGTAGGGATGCGCGCCGGCGGCCCCATCGGTACGGGCGGCTCGACCGTCACCGCCAGAACGACCAACGGCGGCATCAAGATTGGCAGGTAGCTTAACGACGCAAAGGAGACACAGAGGATGGCCATTGAAGTCCTACAGTATTTCGATAACTCCGGTCAGGAGATCGTCCATCGCATCCCGGAAAGCGGCTCTGCCGACATCAAGCTCGGCGCGCAGTTGATCGTTCAGGAGAATCAAGCGGCGGTCTTCTTCCGCGACGGCAAGGCGCTCGATGTGTTCGGCCCCGGTCGCCACACGCTGACGACGATGAACGTGCCGCTGCTCACCAAGCTGCTGTCGCTGCCGTTCGGCGGCACCTCGCCGTTTACCGCCAGCGTGATGTTTGTGGCGCGGCATACATTTCAGGATTTGAAGTGGGGCACGAAAGAGCCGATCACCTTTCGCGACACCGAGCTGCGCTTTGTGCGGCTGCGGGCGTTCGGCAAGTACAGCTTGCGCGTCGCCGATCCGCAGTTGTTCGTCGCCTCGGTCGTCGGCACGCGCGGCGTCGTTTCGACCGAAGCCGTCGGCTCGTTCCTGCGCGACATCGTCGTGGCGCGGCTCAACGACCTGCTCGGCGAAAACCTGAAGACGATCTTCGACCTGCCGGCTTATTACGACGAGCTGGCCGCCGGTTTGAAATCGCGCGTCGCCGAAGACTTCAGCAAGCAGGGGCTTGAGCTGGTTGACTTCATCATCTCGGCCATCACGCCGCCCGAAGAAGTGCAGAAGATGATCGATGAGCGTTCGAGCATGGGCGCTATCGGCGACATGAGCGCTTACATGCAGTTCAAGGCGGCGCAGGCCATACAGGACGCCGCCAAGCAGGAAGGCGGCGCGGCGGGCCAGGGCATGGGTTTCGGCCTCGGCATGGGTTACGGCCAGGTGATGGCCGGCGCGTTCAGCGGCCAGCAACAGCACCCGCAGCAAGGCGGCGGCGCGGCGCAGCCGCAAGGCATCCCTTGCCCGAAGTGCGGCACGGCGAACGCCCCAGGAACCAAGTTCTGCTCGAACTGCGGCGCGCCGCAGCAAGCGCCACAGGCGGCCACCGCCGAATGCCCATCGTGTCACGGGCCGGTCGTCGCCGGCTCGAAGTTCTGCAACAACTGCGGCCAATCGCTGGTGCCGCAAGCCTGCAAGAACTGCCAGACGCCTGTGCCGCCGGGCTCGAAATTTTGCGCCAGCTGCGGCACGCCCGTGTCCTAATCAGAAGGGAGAGTCAATGTCCGCTTCTCAACAGACCGAGATCAAGGCTCACGACAAGCTTTACATCAATGGCCAGTGGGTCGAGCCCGCCGGGACGGGCCGGCTCGACGTCATCAACTCAACCACCGAAGAAGTCATGGGGCGCATCCCCGAAGGCACGCCGGCAGATGCCGACCGCGCCGTCGCCGCCGCGCGCGCCGCTTTCGACTCATGGTCGCAGCTTGCGGCGGGCGAGCGCGCGGCATACCTTCAGCAGATTGCCGAGCGGCTTCAGGCGCGGCAGTCGGAGATCGCTGCGATCATTGCCAGCGAAGTCGGCATGCCTTTGCCGCTCGCAACCGCCGTGCAGGCGGGGCTGCCGGCGATGGTCTGCGGGTCATATGCACGGCTGCTGGGCGATTATCAATTTGAAGAGCAGATCGGCAACTCGCTGGTCGTCAAAGAACCGGTCGGCGTCGTCGGCTGCATCACGCCGTGGAATTACCCGCTGCATCAGGTCGTCGCCAAAGTCGCGCCGGCGCTCGCCGCCGGCTGCACAGTGGTGCTGAAGCCGAGCGAAGTCGCGCCGCTCACGGCGTTCGTTCTCGCGGAGATTTGCGACGAGGTCGGCTTGCCGGCGGGTGTCTTCAATCTGGTGACCGGCCTCGGCCCGGTCGTCGGCGAAGCGATGGTCGCCAATCCGGACGTCGATATGGTGTCATTCACCGGCTCGACGCGCGCGGGCCGTCGCGTGAGCGAGCTGGCGGCGCATACCGTCAAGCGCGTCGCCCTTGAGCTGGGCGGCAAATCGGCGAGCATCGTGCTTGATGACGCGGACTTTGAGAAGGCGGTGCGCAGCTCTGTGAGTAATTGCTATTTCAATTCGGGGCAAACCTGCTCGGCACACACGCGCCTGCTGGTGCCGAGAGATAAACAGGACGAGGCCGCGCGGATTGCCAAAGAAACGGCTGAAGGCTTCACCGTCGGTGACCCGCGCGAGGGCCGCGCCAAGCTCGGGCCGCTGGTTTCAGAAACCCAGCGCGAGCGGGTTCGCCATTACATCAATAAGGGCATCGAAGAAGGCGCGCGGCTGGTGACCGGCGGCGCGGATGCGCCTGAAGGGTTAGAGAAAGGTTACTTCGTGCGCCCGACCGTCTTCGCAGATGTGCGCGATGATATGACCATCGCGCAGGAAGAGATTTTCGGGCCGGTGTTGTCGATCATTCCTTACGAGGACGAAGACGACGCTGTGCGCATCGCCAACGGCACGATCTATGGATTGGCGGGCGGCGTCTGGTCGAATGATGTCGAGCGCGCCAAGCGCGTCGCGCGGCGCTTGCGCACCGGGCAGGTAGACATCAACGGCGGCAAGTACAACCCGCTGGCACCGTTTGGCGGCTATAAGCAATCGGGCAACGGGCGCGAGCTTGGCCGCTACGGTCTCGAAGAATACCTCGAAGTTAAATCGCTTCAGTTGTAGACCCCGCTTGAGCATTCAATCAGCCGGGCGTGATCTGAACGGACCCGCCCGGCCTGTTTTTAAACCAAAACACAAACCGGATGTTGCCTGAGCGAGAGGCCGTTTCACCTTGTCTTTGTTTGCTCGACTGTGATGTACCCGCCGCCCTCATCACATCAATCTCAACCCTTGAGCGGCAGTGGCGCGCCAGCTCACCGATCAGAGCGCGGTCTTTAGGGCAAGTAAAGCGGCTGCTTGACACGATGAATCGGCCTTTCTAGAATCGTACCCGTCAAAAGCAAGATCACCGCTGTCATTTACCGTTACCTTGAAATCAACCTCAACTCGGACCCTAGCTCTGTCGCTAAGAAACATAGGCAAGCCTTGAGATTGCGCGTTGAAAGCTATCGAATACAAGGAAAATCTATGCTCAAGAAACTTACCCCTTCCCCGACCCCTTCAGCAGAAAGGCAGCCGTTTATCTCTATTCATCAATCGCTTTGCTGGTGGCAATCGTCGGGATTGGCGCGTCAATCAGAACCGGTGGCGCTACGTCGTCGGACCGACGAATGCGCAATATGCCTGCCCTTGAAGGTGAAAAAGCGATAGCGCATCTCAAGCAGCAAGGGCTTTATGCTTCGCTGGCTGAAGCGATGGGCGCGGCGCGGTATTCGATCAATCTGGTCGAGCAACCGGGACAACTCGGCCTTGAGCGCGGCTCGTTCTACGCCAACAATCCGGCGCAGAGTTACCGCGCGTTGTTCACCCGCGACGACGTGCGGCTTGTGTCTCAAGCTGAAAGCCAGGCGTGGCAGGCGGCGATGCGGCTGGCGAGCTACGGTTATGGAGACAGATTGAAGGCCGTCGGCAAAGCGGAGTTGAAAGCGATGGCTACGCGGATTGAATACCAGCGCAAAGACGAATTAGGCGCGGCGATTGTCGAATGGTACGAGAACCGGGCCGAAGGCTTGGAGCAAGGCTTTACGATAGCCGCCGCGCCGATGGAGAAACACGCAGGCGAGCGGCTGGTTGTCGGACTTGAGCTTTCAGGCGACTTGAAGGCGAGGGCGAATGAAACGGGACAATCCCTGACGCTAGAAAAGCAAGACGGCGCGGGCTTGCTGAGTTATGACAGGCTCGTTGCGACGGATGCAACGGGCCGAGTGCTTGAGGCGCGGATGAGCGTTGATGGCAGCAGAGTGCGGCTTGAAGTGGACGACGCGCAGGCAAAGTATCCGGTGACGATAGATCCGATCTTCTTACAGCAACAGAAACTCATCGCCAGCGACGCGGCGATTTTTGATAGTTTCGGCGGTTCGGTCGCCATCAGCGGCGAGACGTTGGTGGTGGGCTCTCCGAACCATGACACCGCGGGCGGCGCCAACGCAGGCGCGGCTTACGTCTTCGTTAGGACGGGAACCACCTGGAGCGAGCAACAGAGGCTGACCGCCAGCGATGGCGCAGCCGAGGATCGTTTCGGCGCTCCAGTCGCAATCAGTGGAGAGACCCTCATCATTGGCGCTCCGCTTAATACTAACGTGAGGGGCTTGTTCGCGGGCGCGGCTTACATCTTCGTCAAGACCATCAGCTGTCTGAGCATCGCCTGCCCCGGCAACATCACGCAGGGCACTGACTCCGACAAGTGTGGCGCGGTCGTCAGCTACGCCTTGCCGAATAACAATCCCGACTGCGGGACGATCACCTGCACGCCGGCGCCCGGCTCGGTCTTCCCTGTCGGCACAACGACGGTGACCTGCGTCAGCTCGGAAGGGCCGACCTGTTCGTTCACCGTCACGATCAAAGACGATGACGCGCCGCTGATTATCTGCCCGGCCAATCTCACCGCCGTTGCGCCATCGCAATGCCCAGACGCGACTAGCACCGTAGTCAATTTCCCGCCGCCCACGGCAACCGATAACTGCGCGGGGGTGACGACGACTTGCACGCCGCCTTCAGGTTCTATGTTCTCCGTCGGCACGACCAGCGTGAGCTGTACGGCGATGGATGCCGCAGGCAACATGGCGAGTTGCGGGTTTGCGGTGACGGTCTGGAGCGGATGTTTGCAGGACGAATCGAGCCCCGCCAATGTCGTGCTGTTCAACTCGCAGACGGGAGATTATCAATTCTGCTGTAACGGCGTGGTGATTGCGACGGGAACCGGCACGGCGACGGTGCGCGGTTGCACGGTGTCGATCTCGCACACGAAGCAGAACCGGAAGGTGCAGTTGACGGCGGATTTAGCGGTGAAACGCGGAACGGCAACCGTGATTATAGCCAATCAGACGACGTGCCAAATTATCGATAAGAATACGGCGAACAACAACTGCCTATGTCCAGCGCCAACGACTAAGCGTTGAACTGCGCATTGCAGCGTTGACGCCTGTGGCGTCGCGTCACGGCTCCGATGCCGGCAAGCCATCAAACATGAAGAGCCGGGCGTGGTGTTGAGAAGGCCGCGCCCGGCTCTTATTATTTGTCTTTGGCAATCCCCACCGTATCCGCTAAAATGGGTCTCAAGATGACGAACGCACGACAGTGTAGACTCACCTCAGTGGCGCAGCGGTCGCTTTGTTGACAGGCTTTTTTCGCCTCCGCTACGATTTGGCGTTCCGCTTAAGGCAACACCGCATTCATTCGACAAGGAGATTCCTATGCTCAGGCTCAGAAACACGCTGACGCGCGCCCTCGAAGAGTTCCGCCCGCTCGACGGCAACCGTGTGCGAATGTACGCCTGCGGCCCAACGGTTTATGATTATGGCCACATCGGCAACTTTCGCACCTTCGTCGCCGTTGACGTGCTGCGCCGTTACCTGAAATACCTCGGCTACGAAGTCCTGCATGTCATGAACATTACGGACGTTGAAGACAAGATCATCCGCAATATGTTGCAGCAGGGCAAGGGCCTCAAAGAGTACACAGAGTTTTACACCGAAGCCTTCTTGGAGGATTGCCAGTCGCTTGCCATCGAGCGCGCTGAAATCATCCCGCGCGCCACCGATCACATCGCCGAGATGATCGATATCATGAACCGTCTGTCGGCGCGCGACTACACTTACCAGAGCGAAGGCTCGCTCTATTTCAGCATCAACTCGTTCGAAGGTTACGGGAAATTGTCGGGACTCAAGCTCGAAGGCAATCTGGCCGGCGCGCGCGTTGACGTTGACGAGTACGAGAAGGCCGACGCCCGCGACTTCGTGCTGTGGAAAGGGCCGAAAGAAGCCGGCGAGCCGCAATGGGATTCACCGTTCGGCGTGGGCCGTCCGGGGTGGCATCTGGAATGCTCGGCGATGTCTATGAAGTACCTCGGCCAATCGTTCGACCTGCATGCCGGCGGCGTTGACCTGATCTTCCCGCATCACGAGAACGAGATCGCGCAATCGGAAGGCGCGACCGGCGAGCCGTTCGTCAAAACATGGTTTCACGTCGAGTTCCTGCTCGTCGAAGGCGAGAAGATGAGCAAGTCGAAGGGCAACTACTACACGGTGCGCAGCCTGATCGAGCAGGGATTTTCGGCCCCGGCCATCCGCTACCTGTTGTTGAGCGTGCCCTATCGCACGCAATTGAACTTCACCCTGGACGGCTTGCGCGGCGCTGAAAGCGCCCTGGAAAAGCTGCACAATTTCCGCCGCCGCGTTAAAGATTTCGCCGGCGCGGCCGGCGCCAACGAGCGTGTCACCGAGATCATCGCCAAAGCCCGCGGCGAGTTTGAATCGAGCATGAACGATGACCTGAACACGGCGGGGGCGCTTGCGGCATTGCACGACCTGCGCCGCGACGTGAACATTGCAATGGATGCCGGCGAATTCGGCGCGGAAGACCGCCAGTCCGTCTTAGATTTTCTTGAGCGCGCCGACAGCGTGCTAGGCGTCTTTGGCGTAGCAGACGAGCAGGTTGATGCGCAGCTCGCCGCCGAAGTCGAATCGCTGATCGCCGAGCGCAACGCGGCGCGCAAGAACCGCGACTTTAAACGCGCCGACGAGATTCGCAACCAGCTTGCCGAGCGCGGCGTGCTGCTCGAAGACACGCCGCAGGGCACCAAGTGGAAGCGCAAGTAACCAACATCTGCCAGCACCGAGGAGACAATCGAATGATATTTATAGATGAAGCTGTTGAACAGTTCGCGCACGATCACACGAAACCGGAATCCGAGCTCTTTAGCCGCCTGCGCGAAGAGACTTACCGCGAGATGCAATCGCCGCAGATGCAGGTCGGGCGAATCGAAGGGCAGTTCTTGAAGATGCTGGTGCGGCTCACAGGCGCGCGGCGCGTGCTGGAAATCGGCATGTTCACCGGCTACAGCGGCTTGATGATGGCCGAGGGCCTGCCCGACGACGGGCGCTTAATCACCTGTGACGTGGACCCGAAGGCCGAAGCCATCGCCAGCCGCTACTTTGCCGAAAGTGAGCATGGCCACAAAATCGAAATTCGCATGGGGCCGGCGCTCGACACCATCAAGTCGCTTGTCGAGCCGCTCGATATGGTCTTCATTGACGCCGACAAGACGAATTACCTGAACTACTATGAAGCGGTCATGCCGCTGGTCAGGCCGGGCGGGCTGATCGTCGCCGACAATGTCTTATGGAGCGGCAGGGTTCTCAACCCCGAAGACGATGACTCGCGCGCCATCGTTGAATTCGATAAGCACGTCAACGAAGACCCGCGCGTTGAAAACGTCTGCCTGACGGTGCGCGACGGCATGATGCTGGCGTGGAAGCGCCCGGCTTGAGCGCCGCGACCGCCTGTCGAAGCTTTGCCTTTTAACATCAAGAGCCGCACCTGCTCAACGCAAGGTGCGGCTCTCCGTCAGTAAAACAGAATTAATCAGCGGCGCGGCTCAGGCCAGTTGCGGCTCGGTCTGGGCGGCGGCTTTCGGTTCTTCGACCGGCGTCAGCCAGCCATACTTATCTTCCGCCTCGCCGTTGATGATGGCGAAGAAGCGCCGCTGAAGCTCTGTCGTCAAGGGGCCGCGCCGGCCCGCGCCGATCTTGATCTTATCAACCGAGCGGATCGGCGTGATCTCTGCCGCCGTGCCGGTGAAGAAGACTTCGTCAGCGATGTAAAGCATCTCGCGCGGAATCGCTCGCTCAAGCACAGGGATGCCCATCTCTTCACATATCTTAATGATCGAATCGCGCGTGATGCCCGGCAGCACCGTCGAGTAAAGCGGCGGCGTCATCACCACGCCTTTCTTGATTAAGAAGACGTTCTCGCCTGAGCCTTCGCTGATGTAGCCTTCCGGGTCCAAGGCGATGCCTTCGGCGTAGCCATTGATCTTGGCTTCCATCTTGATGAGCTGCGAGTTCATGTAGTTGGCGCCGGCTTTGGCCATCGAGGGCAGCGTGTTCGGAGCGATGCGCGTCCAGCTCGACACGCAGACATCGACGCCCTGTTCGAGCGCCTCTTCGCCCAGGTATTTGCCCCACGGCCATGCGCACACATAAGTCTCGATGGGGCAGGGGAACGGGTCAACGCCGAAGGTGCCGTAGCCGCGGAAGATCAGCGGGCGCAGGTAACACTCACGGTAGTGATTGGCGGGCACCAGCTCGCGGCAGGCTTCAAAGATTTCATCGTAGCCGAACGGCGGCTCGATGCGATAGATGTGCGCTGAATTGATCAGCCGCTCAATGTGAGCGTCGAGGCGAAAGATCGCCGGGCCGCGCTGTGTGTGATAACAGCGGATGCCTTCAAAGACCGACGAGCCGTAATTGATGACGTGCGTCATCACGTGAATCGTCGCCTCGCGCCACGGGATCAGCTTGCCGTTGTGCCAGACAATCTCGCCGTGTTCCTGCTCTTTTACCATGTGGATTCTCCCGCCTTACTGAAGTGAATTTTGCCTCGCGCCCCAGGCGGCGCGGCCGCAATCAACGTGACGTGCAAAGGTGTGAATAACAAACAAAATAATACGAAGCCGCGCGCGCGCCGGTCAAGGCGATGGGCTTCTTAACCGCAGAGGGCGCAGAGGGGCGCAGAGGCGGGATCAGTCCTCTGTGTTCCTCTGCGCCCTCTGCGGTTAATTATTCTCCGTCCAAGGTGGCGCGCGGCAGGATGTCCGCCGGCAGGGTTTCGAGAAAGCGCGAGACGCCGGTGAACATCGCCGGGCCGCCGCTCTCGTAGGCGCTCATCGGGCAGATGAAGTAGAGGTGTTGTTTGGCGCGCGTCGCCGCGACGTACAACAGGCGGCGCTCTTCTTCGAGGTCTTCAAAGGCGTCGTAAGCGCGCGACGATGGGAACCAGCCGTCAAGCATCCAGATGATGAACAGCGCCGTCCATTCCAAGCCTTTCGCCGAATGCACGGTGGAAAGCGTCACGAAGCCCTGGCCTTTCGCGGCGGCTTCGGCGGCTGCCGTGTCTATCGGGTCGAGCGCCACGTCGGCAAGCAACTCTTCGCTGGTCTTATAGCGTTTGGCGATGGTCAGCAAATGATCCAGGTCACGCTGGCGGCGCGGGTAATCGTCAAAGGTGGCTTGCAGAATGGGGCGGTAGAATTTCTCGACGACAGTAACCTGGGCGCGCGGCTCGCGATTTTCGGCGAGCGTCAGCAGCAGCCGGGCCATCTTGCCGAGCGGCTTTTCGTAGCTCGCTTTCGCGGGAAACTCCGAGAGCTTCTTAAAGAGCGATTCTTTGGCGCGGGCGGTGCGAAACTCGCGGCCTTCGACGTTGAGGAAGTCGAGAATCTGCTGCACCGTGGCGTCGCCGATGTGGTCTATGAGCTTGAGTGAGCGAAACCACGAAACCGTGTCCGAGGGGTTGGCGACGATGCGCAGGAAGGCAAGCACGTCTTTGACGTGCGCCGATTCGGCAAAGCGTATGCCGCCGAATTTGCGGTAAGCGATGGCGTGCTTGCCCAGCTCGACTTCCAGGTCGAAGGCATGCGAGCTGGCGCGGAATAGCACGGCGATCTCATTCAGGGAGACGCCCTCGTCGCGCAATTCAAGGATGCGCTGCGCGACGAAGCGCGACTGCTCGTTTTCGTCGCCGGCTTCGACCAGCAACGGCTGCGGGCCTTCGGGGGCGCGCGAAAACAATCGCTTGGCGTAACCTTCTTGCGCCTCGCTGATGATGGCATTCGCCACGTCAAGCACCGGTTGGGTGCTGCGAAAATTCTCTTCCAGCTTGATAATGCGAGCGCCAGGGAAAAGCTCAGGGAATTCGAGCATGTTGCGAAACGTCGCGCCGCGGAACGAATAGATCGATTGCGATTCGTCGCCGACGACCGCGACGTTGTCATGCGCCGCCGCCAGCCCGCGAATGATCTGCGCTTGCAGCTTGTTGGTGTCTTGATACTCGTCAACCATCAGGTAGCGGTACTGCTCAGACAATCGCTGCCTGAGCGATTCGTCCGTATCGAGTGCGTCGCGCAGGCGGACGAGCAGGTCATCATAACTGAGCAGGTGACGCGCCCGCTTGAACTCATCGAAGGCTTTGAAGATCGAGGCAATCGCTTCGCGTTCGTGGCTGAACTGTGGGTAGAACTGGTTCAGCACCTCTTCAATCGTCAGCAGCTTGTTGGTCGCCATGCTGAAGATGGCCGCGAGGGTTCGCTTGCGCGGCAACCGGCGATCACGCGCCGCCGCGCCCGCTTGCCGGCGAACGATATCGATCACGTCTTCGGCGTCGTTGGAGTCGAGCACCGTGAAGGTGCGCAGCACGCCCGCCGCTTCCGGATGGCGGCGCAAGACCGAATGCGCCAGCGAATGAAACGTGCCGCCTGACACCCGCTGGCAGCGCTCGTCGGCAAGCCCCGCGGCGCGCGCCAGCATGCTCGACGCCGCGCGCCGCGTGAAGGTAAGCAATAAGATGGACTCCGGGCGGATGCCGGTTTCGACCAATCGCGCGACGCGATAGACGAGCGTGCGCGTCTTGCCGGTTCCAGCACCGGCGACAATCAGCAGTGGCCCGTCAATGCTGGTCACCGCCTGGTACTGCGCGGCGTTCAGCTCGCGCTCGTAATCGATGCGCATGGCGCGGCGCGCGGCGGTCGCAGGCTTCAGCACCAGCTTTTTCGTTACGGGCGCGATGGCGCGGCCCGCTTCAAGGTCACGCTTCAACTGCTTGAGCGCGGCGGCAAATTCCTTGATCGTCTGAAAGCGCTCTTTCGGCGATTTGGCCAGGGCTTTGGCAAGCAAACTGTGCAGGGCACGCGGCACGTCGGCCTTGACGGCGTGCGGCGGCTGCGCTTCTGTGTGCAAGATCGCATGCATCGTGTCAACGTCGTTCTCTTCGGCAAACGGGCAGCAGCCTGTGAGCATTTCGTAGACGACGACGGCGAACGAGAAGATATCGCTGCGCAGGTCAACACGCTTGCCGAGCAACTGCTCCGGCGACATGTACTTGATCGTGCCGAGGATGACGCCGGAGTTGGTCTTCACCTGCACGAGTGTCTTTTCGGTGCTGCCGGCCTGGCGCTCGAAGCGATGCTCGATCAGCTTGGCCAGCCCGAAGTCGAGTATCTTGGCGTAGCCGTCGCGGCTGACCATCAGGTTTTCCGGCTTCAGGTCACGATGGACGATGCCGTGCTCGTGCGCCTTGCGCAAGCCTTCGGCGATTTGCAGCGCGATGTCGAGAGCGTCTTTAGCAGGCAGCGGCTGACTCTTGATCCGGTCGCGCAGGGTCTCGCCTTCGATGTACTCCATCACCATGAAGGGGATGCCGTCGGCTTCGCCGATCTCGTAGACCGTGAGAATGTGCGGGTGGTTCAAGCGCGAGGCGGCGCGGGCTTCCTGAAGAAAGCGGCGGCGGCGCTCGTCGTGCGCGACGTATTCGGCGGGCAAGACTTTGAGCGCCACTTCGCGGTTCAGCTTCTCGTCGAGGGCTTTATAGACCGCGCCCATGCCGCCCTGGCCGAGCGGCTCAAGGATGCGGTAGTGGGCGATGGTCGTGCCTGCGGCGATGGCTTCTGCTTTTGACTGCGCGCTCATTTGATTATCCTTACAACCTGTTGAGAGCTTCGCCAATCAACTGCGCTAAACGCTCTACGCTGCGTCAACCATTCTAGTTCATCCGGCGCGCGAACCCAAACTGTCGGCTCACACCCGCGAACGGTGCAGGACATGGTTCAGGCTGCCGACGCGATACCAGCGATAGCCGTAGGCTTCGAGCGTGATACGATGGATGCCGCGCTCGTCGGCGTGGCTCTCGTTGTTGGCCATCAGGTTGACCAGGACGGCACTGTCGGCGTCGGCTGACTTGATGTGCACCTCGTGAGGCTTCTCGTCAAAATTGTTGACGACGATCAGGCCGTTGCCCCGCCAGTCGTAGCGCATCCCCAGCACGTTCGGCGCCCCTGTGTTGAAGATGCGCCAGTCGCCCCAGCCGATCTCCGGGCACTCTTTGCGCAGCCGGATCATGTCGGTCATCCAGTTGAGCAGCGAGTTCGGGTCGCGGCGCTGCGCTTCGACGTTGACCCCGGCGTAACTATATGGGCCTTTATCGATGACCGGCAGCACCGTCTTCTTTGCGAAAGAAAAGCCGGCGTGGCACCCGTTCGACCACTGCATCGGCGTGCGCACGGCGTCGCGCTCATTCAACGACAGGTCGTCGCCCATGCCGATTTCGTCGCCGTAGCGCAGCACAGGCGTGCCGGGCAGCGAAAACAGCAGGCTGTAGGCAAGCTCGATCTGTGGTCGGTTGCCGAGCATCGGCGCCAGCCGTCGCCGGATGCCGCGATTATAAAGCTGCATCTCGCGGGCCGGCCCGAAGTGCTCGAACACCAGCGAGCGCTGCTTGTCGGTCAAGCGTCCGAGGTCTAGCTCATCATGGTTGCGCAGGAACAGCGCCCACTGCGCCGTCGCCGCCAAGCTCTTGGTGGCGCGCAAGGCTTTAACCAGCGGCGCGATGTCGGCAGTCGCGAGCGCGTAGAAGAGGTGCTGGTTGACGAAGAAGTTGAACATCATGTGGATGCCGTTGCCGCTCGCTCCGAAGTACTTGCGGTTCTCCTGCGGCAGGACATTGGCTTCGCCCAGCATGATCGCATCGCCGCGACGCCACTGTAAGAAGCGGCGCATTTCAGCGAGCCAGTCGAAATTCAGCTTCGGCGTCGCGTGATGCAGGACGTCGCTCTCCAGGACGAAAGGCACGGCATCGACGCGGAACCCGGCGACGCCCAGCTCAAGCCAGTAACCGAGGACGCGGCGAACTTCGGCGCGCACATCCGGGTTGTCCATGTTGAGGTCGGGCTGGAAGTCATAAAAGCGATGATAGAAGTATTCGCGCGCCTCTTTGTCGTACGTCCAGACCGATTTCTGGACGCCCGGAAAGACCATACCTTTATTCCAGTTCGGCGGGCGCTTTTTTGACCAGATGTACCAGTCGCGAAACTTCGACTGTTTATCGCTGCGCGCCATTTTGAACCAGAGGTGCTGGTCAGAGGTGTGATTGACGACAAGATCGATAATGACCTTCAGGCCGCGCTCGTCGGCCTGGTGCATGAACTCGACGAAATCACCGCTCGAACCGTAGCGCGGGTCAACGCCATAGTAATCGGAAATGTCATAACCGTTGTCGCGGTTCGGTGTCGGTTGGAAGGGCGCCAGCCAGAGCGCCCCGACGCCCAACGAGCTCAGGTAATCCAGCCGGCGCATCAGCCCTTCGAAATCGCCGATGCCGTCGCCGTTAGAGTCCATGAAGGTTTTGACGTCGAGGCTGTAGATGACAGTATTCTTGTACCAGAGGTCGTCAATCATATACGCTCACCATTCAGCACTCAGCCTTCCACATAGCGGCTCAGAGCTTCTTCCCACTTGCCTTGCGCCCGCATAATCAGCTCGATCACTTCGCGCACCGCGCCGCGTCCGCCGGCGCGCTCGGTGACCAGGTGCGCGAACTGCTTGACTTCGGCGACTGCGTCGGCGACCGCCACCGCCAGGCCGGCGCGGCGCATCAAGGGAATGTCAACGACATCATCGCCAACGTAGCAGACCGCTTCGTTCGTCAGGCCCTCTTCGGCCAGAATCTGCTCGTAGGCTCCGGTCTTCTCCCACGCCATCTCGTGCAGGTGGGCGATGCCCAGCTCTTTGGCGCGGGCGCGCACGATGGGTGATTGACGGCCACTGATGATGCCGCTGCGGATGCCTGCGCGGTGCAGCATGATGATGGCGTGGCCGTCCTTGACGTCAAAGACTTTGGTTTCGTCGCCCGTCGGCAGCATGATGATGCGCCCATCGGTCAGCACGCCGTCGCAATCGAGAATCAAGATTCGGATGCGCCGCGCCCGCTCGTTGACTTCGCCCATCGTTTCAACCATTGGTGATCCCCGCGCGCCCGATCATTCGATCACCTCTTGCAACTGCTCGAAGTGGTCAATCAAGACGTCCGGCTCCGTAAGCCGCAGTTGTTCGGCGCTGCGATAGCCAAACGTCACGGCGCACGTCTTTGTGCCGGCGTTGCGCCCGGCCAGCACATCGCTTTCGCTGTCGCCGATCATCACCCCTGCGTCGGCGCTGCCCTGCAACAGCCGCAGGGCTTCAAGCACCGGGCGCGGGTCGGGCTTGCGCGCCGGCGTCGTGTCGCCGCCGACGATGGCGTCAAAGTATTTCGCAATGCCAAAGTGATCGAGCATCAAGTGAGTGAAGCGGACTTCTTTGCTGGTCACGACGGCCAACCGCTTGTCGTGAAAGTGTTCGAGCGTTTCGACGACACCCGGAAACAGCCGCGTCGTCTTGAGCATCTCGTCGGCGTAATGCCGATGCACGGTGGCGATGGCCAGTTGATGCAGCTCGGCGTCGGGCGGCTGCTGATTGGGGTGCGTCGCGACAAGGGCGCGGTGAACGGTCGTCGGTATCCCGTGGCCGATGAACGCGCCGACCTGTTCACGAGTAATCGGCGGGCGATCAACGTCGCGCAGCATCAGGTTAATTGTCGCGGCCAGGTCGCCCAGCGAATCGATGAGCGTGCCGTCGAGATCGAATAGCAGCAGATTGGCTTTCATAGGGGTGTCGAGTGTCGGGTGTCGGGTGATGGGGGTTAGGGGTTGGGTGACGGATAGCGCGGCGCTTGCTTCTCCAACACCCAATACCCAACCCCTAACCCCCATCACCTATTCTTCCTCTTTCAGCTTGCTGATGACCGAGAAGTCTTCGAGCGTCGTCACGTCGCCGCGCACTTCGCCGCTCGATGCAATCTCGCGCAGCAGGCGGCGCATGATCTTGCCGCTGCGTGTCTTTGGCAGGGCTTCGGCAAAGCGAATGTCGTCAGGCTTGGCGAGCGCGCCGATCTCGTGCGCCACCCATTTGCGCAGCTCATCTTTGAGCGTGTCGGTCACTTGATGGCCGCCTTCAAGCGTGACGAATGCCGCGATGGCCTGGCCCTTGATCTCGTCGGGGCGCGCCACGACCGCCGCCTCGGCTACCGCGGGATGGGCCACCAGAGCCGATTCTACCTCCATCGTGCTCAGGCGATGGCCGGCGACGTTGATCACGTCGTCAACGCGACCGAGAATCCAGAAGTAGCCGTCTTCGTCTTTGCGCGCGCCGTCGCCGGCGAAGTAATAGCCGGGAATCTCTGTCCAGTATTGCTGCACGTAACGGTCGGGGTCGTTGTAGATCGTGCGCAGCATCGAAGGCCAGGGGCGCTTGATGACCAGATAACCGCCCGCTCCCGGCGGCACCGGCTGGCCTTCGCGGGTCACCACGTCGGCGATGATGCCGGGCAGCGGGCGCGTCGCCGACCCCGGCTTGGTGGCAATGGCGCCGGGCAGCGGCGAGATCATAATCGCGCCGGTTTCGGTCTGCCACCAGGTGTCAACAATCGGGCAGCGCCCGCGGCCTATGACTTCGCGATACCACATCCAGGCTTCGGGGTTGATCGGCTCGCCAACACTGCCGAGCAATCGCAGGCTGTTCATTTCATACTTGCGCGGGTATTGCTCGCCCCACTTCATAAAGGCGCGAATCGCCGTCGGCGCGGTGTAGAAGACCGTCACCTTGTGGCGCTCGATGATCTGCCAGAAACGGTCGGGCGCGGGATGATTCGGCGCCCCTTCGTACATCAGCACCGTCGCGCCATTTTGCAATGGGCCGTAGACGACATAGCTGTGGCCGGTCACCCAGCCGATGTCTGCCGTACACCAGTAGATGTCTTCGTCCTTCAGATCGAAGACCCACTTCGCGGTGATGTAAGTCGCGACCGCATAGCCGCCGGTCGTGTGGACGACGCCCTTCGGTTTGCCGGTGCTGCCCGAAGTGTAGAGGATGTAGAGCGGCTGTTCAGCGTCGAGGGGTTCGGCTTCGCATTGATCCGACGCCTCGGCCATCAGCTCGTGCCACCAGTGATCGCGCCCGGCTTCCATTTTAATTTGGCTGCCGGTGCGCCGGTAGACGATGACCGACTTGACGGTCGGGCAGCCGGGCATGGCTTCGTCAACCGTCGCCTTCAAGGCGATCTCCGCGCCGCGCCGGTACGAGCCGTCCTGTGTAATGACCGCGACCGACTGCGCGTCGTTGATGCGGTCAACCAGCGCCTGCGCCGCGAAACCGCCGAAGATCACCGAATGCGCCGCACCGATGCGCGCGCAGGCGAGCATCGCGATGGCCAGCTCAGGCGTCATGCCCATGTAGATGGCGACCGTGTCGCCTTTCTTGATGCCGCGCGATTTAAGCACGTTGGCGAATCGGCAGACTTCCGCGAGCAGTTGGTTGTAAGTCAGTGTGCGCTGTTCGCCGGGCTCGCCTTCCCAGATGAGCGCCGCCTTGTTCTTGCGCCAGGTCGCGGCGTGCCGGTCGAGGCAATTGTAAGATAAATTCAACTGGCCGCCGACGAACCATTTGGCCCACGGCGCTTGCCAGTCGAGCACCTTCTCCCAGGGCTTGAACCAGTGCAGGTCGCCGGCGATCCCGGCCCAGAAGCCTTCGGGGTCGGCTTCGGCCTGGCGATAAAGCTGCTCGTACTGTTCGAGGCTGCTGATGTGCGCCTGCTCTGAGAAGGCGGCGGCAGGTTTGAAGACGCGCGTTTCTTTGAGAATCGAATCAATGCTCGACGACATGGCGGCTCCCCTCTGTCAGCGATATGAACTGCGGCGTATTGAAATTAGCATAAAGGCGGGGAGGGCTCAAAGAAACCGTAAATGGTGAGCGGTAGCTAAGGGCGAAAGCCCGACCGTCAGCCAGGGCGCGGCCGGACGGCCTGGCGAGAGGCAGCCGGTGAAGGGACGAAATCCAGCCCCCTCTCGCCGTCGTCTTTCGGTTACTTGAGTTCGAGGAAGCCTGCGGAGACCGCCTCGATGTCGCTCACCTCATGCCGGATCAGGCTGCGCTCATCGGCGGGCCGCCGAAAGCCGCGAGCGGCTGTCGCCTTGGGGGCAGAAGACGCGACCGCCGCCACACCGGCGGGGAGGGCTTCCACGAGGCTGCTGAAGGTGGCGATGATCTCGGCGTACGGGGCCGGGCTGGGGACGCCTCGATAATCCATGTATGTCCCGACGCCGAACTGCACCCGGTGAGCGCCTTTCGTTAGCGATTTGGTGACGATGAGGTTCACCCTGCCGTAGTTGACGCCAACCGTGTTGCCGGAGGCATAAAAGGTTTGATAGTCCTCAACGTCGTCCAGGAGGAGAAAGATAGACGTCTCCATGTTGTCCGCGCCGCGCAACAACATCGAGACCGGCCCGACATTGACTAGGGCGCTCAGTGAGTAGATGCCGTCTTGCGTTACCTGGATCGAGCCGCTCAGCCATGCGCCGGACCAGACGCCTTCGGGCTGGCCTTTGGGACCCTGTACGCCGGACTGGAGCACCATTTGTCCGGTGGACGGCGAGACGCGAACCGCCGTCCAGAGCCCCTCGTCGGCTTGCTTGTATAGGGTGTAGCCGTTATACGGTGGACCGATGTACTTGGTTGTCATAACGATTCTCCTTGTCTGTCGCCGTGGCGGCGACGATAGAAAAAATTGACCGGCGCGCTGAACGCCGGATGTGGGCGGGGCCTCGGCTTTCGCCTTCCGACCTCCATATAGACATGCGAAAAACGAAGGTAAAGCAGCTCACAATTTTTTTGGGCCGACTTATCATTGCCGGGGTGGTCGAGTAAACCTGACAGACAGGGAAGGGCGGGAATCAGGGATCAGGGACGCAGCCGCGCAGACTGAACCACTGGCCGTGCGGCTACTGGCTATTCGGCTTGCACTTGTCGTCGATCAGGCGTTTGAGTGCTTGCGCGTCAGGATCGTTGGCGTCAATCTGCAAGGCTTTGGCGTCGGCGGCCTGAGCGCCCGGGCAATCGTTCTTTAGCACGCTGATGCGGCCCAGCAGCACGTGTGCGCCGACCAGCTTCGGGTTCCAGAAGATCGCCGCTTTCAGGGCGTTCGAGGCGCGCTCGAAATCGCCGCGCCGCTCATAGACGCGGCCCATCAACAGGTGGGCTTCAAAGTTCTGCGGCGCCATCTGCAAGAGCTTGCTCAGGTTGGCCAGCGCATCTTCATTGCGCCCTTGTTGAAAGGCGTTGCGCGCCGAATCTAAAAGCTGGTCGGCCTGCGGCGTCAATCCCGACACCGACGCCTGACCATTCAGCCGCTCGTCCTGCTCGCGCTTGTAGCGATAGTAGTTGATTTTACTGAAGGTCGTTTTCATCCGGGCGACCTGCGGCATCCCGCGCGTCTCCCATTGCGCATAGGTCGCGAGCAGCTTCTTCGCCTGATCGCTGGCCGCCGTCGCATCGGCCTGAGCGCCCGCCGCCATTAGCGCCTTGCCCAGCAGGTAAAAGCCTTCGCCGTCACCGGTGCGCAGCCGCGTCTCGTTGCGCAGCGCCTCGATGGCGTTCGGGTAGTCTTTGGCCAGATAGTAGGCGTTGCCGAGGTTGAAGAGCGTATCGGCATCGCGTGGCATGGCGTCAACCGCCGGCTTCAGATGATTGATCGCCGGCAGGTACTGCTTCTGCTTGATCAACAGCGCGCCGATGTTGTTATAGACCTCGTAGAGCGGCAAGCGTTCGGCGAGCTTCTGATGGTCGGCCAGCGACTTGTCTGTCTGTCCGAGCGCGTCTTCGGCAACGGCCATGTAGAACTGCGCTTCATCATAACGCGCCTCTTGCGCGCCGACCTGCGCCAGTTGTTCGAGCGCCGATTTGTAATCGCCGGCCTCGTAGTAGATGCGGCCCAGCTCGAAGATCGCCGCGGTGTACTTCGCCTTGTTCTTCTCGGCGACCTCTTTGATGGCGCGTTCAAGAAAGCCGATGCGCGCCTGCTGGTCGCGCGTCAGCGTCGCTTTGATGAAATTCTCGAAAGCGCCGATGGGGGCAAGCTGCGATTCCGAGATCAGCCGCTCGCGCGAGTAAGGCGACGAGGGGTTGCGCTGTGTAAGTATTTCGTAAGCCAGCTCGCCTTGCAACTTTTGCAGGTCGAGGAGCGGCCCGCCGCGGTTGAACTCTTTGCCGACCAGCCGGCCTTCGCGGATATCGATGACGCGCGCCGTCACCGTGATGCTGCTGTCGCGCCCCTGGCCTTCGATGCGGTAGGTGCCGATGATCATCAAGTTGGCGCCGGCGCGCTCGGCAATCTTGATCATCGTCGCGCGCGTCAGGATAGCGGTCGGCGGCAAGCCTTCCTGCTTATAGGCGACGTTGCGCTCGTCGGAGTGAATGCCGACCAGTCCCGGCTTGTCGAGCAGGTCGGCAAGCGCGGCGGTAAAGCTCTCGCCGACCCAGTTGTACTCGGCGCGGCCCGAAAGATTCTCGAACGGCATGGCAACGATGGTGTCGGTAGCGACCGCCGCCCTTGTGTGGATTGCAAGCGTCAGGGCGATGAGGAGTGCGAATACGGCTTGTTTCTTCATGGATAACAATTCGAGCTAAGGTTTAATAAGTATTCTCGCTTTGCCTACGGGGGGCTGTCAATCTGCCACATCGGCTTCATCCCATCTGCGTAAGCCGCAGCGATTGATGCTTGTCCAATCTTAAGGCATGGTAGGATGACGGGCTTCAGGTAGAGGGGCGGGGGATCAGGCAAAGACCGATGCTCTTGAGTCCGAAGCCGCGCGCCTGTCTTTGAAACGAGCCAATGGCTCAGGTGGGCGGGCGGCAGGTTTCATCTGGCGACTCGGACGACGTTTTCCCAGCCCGCGCCGGCGCAGCTCACACAGACCGGCGAGGCCGAAGCGGGCCGGTTGCGCTCGATGCCGCTGCCCATGCAGTGGCCGCATTTCGTCGCCGGGATCGTCACCAGCACATAGCCGTTGCCGTCACAGGCCGCGCAGTTGATTCCCGTGCCCTGACAGCCGGCGCAAGATTCCAGACTGTATTGCGCGCTGCTGAATGGCGTGATGGGGAGAGTCCTCGCTGACATCTTGCACTTCCTTCCTGATCTGTATCGCTTGCTGAGAATGCCGGGCCATCGGCGCGTCCGTGTACGGATAATGGACTGTTCCGCAGGCTCCAGGTGAAAAGGGACGCCATCCTATCACGAGGACGAACGGGACTCAATTGGGGAGTTCCCCTGAGCGTTTTTCATTCATTGGTCGGTCGGGCTTTGGCCGTCGTCACTGCGCAGAGCGGCTCGCCGCCGAGGTCGGCAAAGCGCAACGCCTTTGCCGGGTCGTTGG
Source organism: Blastocatellia bacterium (assembly GCA_035275065.1). Taxonomy (NCBI): domain Bacteria; kingdom Pseudomonadati; phylum Acidobacteriota; class Blastocatellia; species Blastocatellia bacterium. The sequence continues at coordinate 77,813 of DATENM010000065.1, read as the reverse complement.
GGTTGTTGGGATTGTTGTCCGAGTTGTCGAAGTAGGCGATTACTTCCAGGCGCGTGCCTTTCGGCAGCAAGGCCGGGCGCTTCAGATAATAGGTCGGCTGCCAGTCGGATTGATAGCCGCGCGTCCACAGCAACACTTCTTCAGAGCCATCGGGCCGGTACGCCGTCATCTGTAGCGACGTAATCAAGGGATTGACTATCGGTCGCAACGCCAGCGCGTCAAGGTCTTCCGTTGTCGTGTAGCTCACGCGTAGCGGATGCATCGCGGCGCCCGCGGGGATGATCGCCTCGGCGTCGTTGACGGCAATCTCCTGCAACAGCCGGCGCGGCGGTGTCTTCGCAAAATAGAGCCCCACCTCACTCTGGTCGCGCGTTGCTTCACCCGCGCCGCGATAATGAATCTTCACCGTGAGGCGCGCGCCCGCCGGCAACGCCTGCGCCACGCCTTCATTCCACGCCACCGTCTTCTGACCAGGCATCCATGTCGCCAGACAAGAGCCGCCTTCCAGATAAACCCTGGCGCAATGGACGACGCGCTGATCGCCCGGTCGCAAATCAATGGCCGCCAGCCCGCGGGCCTCTGTCAGGTTCGTCGCAAGCGTCACGGTGCGACGCTCGTCGGCGTCTGCGGCGATGGACGCAGGCGTCGGCGGCTTCAAGATCAAATCGGGCTTGCCGAGCTGCCAGTCGTCGGAATAAAGCGGCGTGGTCGGCAGGTCGCCCTCTTCGCCGCGGGGCGCGCCGCCTTCGACCCAGTTGACCAGCAGGTCAACCTCGCGCTGCGTCAGCACCGGCGCGTTGCGAAAATCGCCAAAGCCTTTGACCGCCGCCCAGGGCGGCATGCGCTTGTTCAATACCTCTTCTTTGATCGCCTTCGCCCACGGGCGCGCGTCGTCATAAGTCGCGAGCGACATCGCCACGCCGCCGGGGTGGTGACAGCTCAGGCAACTGCGCCCGAGGATGCGGACGACCTCTTTGTTGAATCGCACCTTTGTGGTGATCGGCTCATGCGCGCTGACGCGCGCCAAGTAAAAAGTAAAAAGTAAAAAGGCAAAAGGCAAAAGGCGGATCAGCCGCCGCCAGCCGACGGAGAGCGATGAGGCGGCAATCGTCATCGAAGGCAGCGGATGAATTCCCACTTTTGCCTTTTTACTTTTTACTTTTGCCTTCATTTGCTGTCGCCGGTCGCCGCCGTTTTCTTGACGCGTTTGGCTTTGAACGTCCGGCCTCCTTGCTCGACCATCAGCTCGTTGACTTCGCCCTTGTCGTCTTTGACGAAGATGATCTGCACGTCGGCGACTTTGAAGAAGAAACGGGTTTCGGATTCGGGAAAGATCGGCGTGTTCGGCACGCCGCGCATGCCGACCATCAGTTGATCGCCGCTGCGCGCGATGGCGACCGTTCGACCCGGCAGCAATTCGTACTCGCCGACATACGCATCGAGAACCTTCGGATCGATTTTGGCGACCGCGCGCTCGGTGACCTTGGTCACGTAATCCATATAGCCGATCATCATCTCGTCATAAGTCGGGTCGCCCCAGCGCACAGCCTTTGTCGGGTCGGGGTTCCACTTGTTGCGCTCGGAGTTGTCGTAATGCGCCGTGACGATCAACTGCGAGCCGTGCGGCACCAGCACCGGCTCCTTGAAGCGGTACATCGATTGCCATGCGAAATTGTACTTCACCGCCAGCAGCGTTTCACGCCGCCCGTCGGGGTAGACGACTTCGTACTTCATGTCTTTGCCGCGCTTGTGCATATGCGGCATCAAGGTGTAGAGCAGCGTGTCGTTGCTGAACTTGTAACAGGCGGTGACTTCGTGATCGGTCGCGCCCGGCGGAATCTTGAAGAAGTGATTCAGCGCGCCGTTCGACTGCAAGACCTTGTCGGGCGCTTCTTTGGCAAAGAACAAGCCGACCGTGGTGCGGTCTTTTTCCGTCTTGCCGGTGGTCTTCGAATAGTGCATCTCGATGATCAGGTTCGAGCCGGGCCGTATGAATTTCGCGGTCCCGGCGGGGAACAGGTCAACGTCTTTGCCCGGCGCGTAGAAGCCGAGCAGCGGCCCGATGGTCTCCTGGCCGCTGCCACGGGCAAAGCCGCCATCGGGCGCTTTGCAGCCATCGTCATAAACCGGGGCGTCGCCTTTCGTGCGCACCAGCGTGCCGTCTCGATAGAACATCGAAGATTTATCAGGTGTCGGGTTGAGCGCATTGCCGCCCGCGCCTTTGGCCGCGGCGATCATCTCAGGCGTTTGCAGAAAGGCGACAGCGTGATGCACGACGCGCTTGTTGCCTGGATGAATCTCGACGCCCTTGAGCCACTTAATCTCGCTGACGTTGACCGGAATGACGAAGCGTATGTACTCGTCCGGCCCGGTCGCCTCGACCGTGTATTCTTCCTGCATGGTCAGGATCAGGTCGGGCTTGCCGATCTGCCAATCATCGCTGAAGGTCGGCACCGCCGGCAGCTCTTTCGGGTTGCCTTCTTTGGCGCCGCCGTCCACCCAGGCAACGATGGTGTCAATCTCCTGCTGCGAGAGCCGCTTGTCGTTGATGAACTGGCCATAGTGCGGGTCGGCCTGCCACGGCGGCATCTCGCGTGTGAGGACTTTCTCTTTGATCGAACGCGCCCAGGGCCGCGCCTCTTTGTAAGAGAGCAGCGACATCGGCGCGAGATCGTTCGGGCGATGGCAGGCGACACAGTTCTTATACAGGATCGGCGCGACATCGCGGCTGAAGGTGACGGCGCGGGCGCTCTTATTGACGCCCGCTCCCGGGCCTTCGCCGGCGTTCGTGGTTGGCGAAAGGGTCAGGCCAAAGGCGACCAGGAACGCGACTGTAAACAGGAAAGAGAGCGGCTTTCTCATATCGTTCACCTGTGAGGCGCGGCGCCGTGGCGCTGTCGCGAGGCGCTGCGAAATGCGATGCGTTTTGAGTTGACGCAAGCCGTGGTGGCTCGCGCCGCTTAAGGTCGCCCGCTTGGATGCCCTGCCGCTTGCTCGGTTGCTCGGCGCTTGCCGTTTCCTGAAGCACGACGCGCCGGCCACGAATCATCGCAGCCGGCGCCGAGCGTGCTTCAATGTGGTGAAAGCTACTTCTGGCCGCTGCGCGCTGACGCATCGGGTTTGGCCGCTTTGGCCGGGTTTTCTACCATGATGTCGAGCCAGCCGATCATCATCTCGTCATAGGTCGGGTCGCCCCAGCGCACGTCTTTCGACGCGTCGGGGTTGTACTTGTTCTTCTTCGAGTTGTCGTAGTGCGCCGTGACCACGAGCTTCGCTCCCTTGGGGATGGTGATCGGGTTCTTCAGCACGTAGGCCGCCTGCCAGTTGAAGCTGAACTTCGGCACCCACAGCAAAGTCTCGCGCTTGCCATCAGGATAGATGAGCTCGTACTTCATGTCCTTGCCGCGCAGGTGCATATGCGGCATGTAGTTGAGCACCTGAACATCGCGCGGCACCGTCTGGCATGCGGTGACTTCGTGATTGTCGGCGCCCGCCGGAATCTTGAACATGACATTGGCCGCCGCAAACGTCACCGCCATCTTGTCGGGCGGCTCTTTGGCGAAGATCAGGCCGACCTTGGTGCGGTCTTTTTCGGCCTTCGTAAGCGCGCCGCGGAAGCTTGAATAGTGTACCTGGAACATGATGGTCGAGCCGGCGGGCAGCTTCTTGGCAACACCCGCTGGATAGACCGCAGGCTCAAGGCCCGGCGCGTAACCGGCCAGCAGCGCGCCCTCGTTCTCGTCGCCGCCGCCGCCGATGCGCCGTCCGCCCGGTGCTGCCTGCTGGGCGCACGCATCATCAACAACCGGCGCGTCCATCTTGACGCGGCGCAGCGTGCCGTCCAGATAAAACAGCTTGCCGTCAGCGGCGCGCCCGCCGACCCGGCCATTGCCGGCTTTCGCGGCTTCTGCGCGCTTGGCCATCATCTGCGGCGACTGGATGAAAGCGATGACGTGATGCACAACTTTGCGGTTGCCGGGGAGGATTTCGGCAGCCTGGACCCAGCGATCTTCTTTGAAGTTCGTCGGGATGAAAAAGTTGATGTAGTTGTCAGGCGCGTTCGGGTCAATCGTCCACTCTTCGCCCATCTCCAGCACGGCATCGGGCTTGCCGATGGACCAGCCGCCTTTGGCGAACTCGGGCGTCGGCGGCATATCTTTCGGATTGCCTTCCTTGGCGCCGCTGTCTACCCATGCGACGATGGTTTCGACCTCTTTGTCCGTCAACCGCTTCTCGTTAGAGAACTGGCCATAGTGCGGGTCGGGGCTCCAGGGCGGCATCTCGCGGCTGGCGACCTTTTCCTTGATCGAGCGTGCCCACGGGCGCGCTTCTTTGTAGGTCAGCAGCGACATCGGCGCGATGTCGTTGGGCTTGTGACATTCCGCACAGTTCTTGAAAAAGATGGGCGCGACGTCCTTCGAGAAGGTGACATCCTTTTTGCCCGGGCCGCTGGCGCTGGTAGCCGGCGAAAAGACGAAACAGAGCGCGGCGACGGCAGCGACGGCGAACAGTATCGAAATAGCTTTCTTCATTGACTCCTCCCGCTTGGTGACTGGCGGCATCAGGTACAAGCGACCGTCTGTGCGTCACCCGCGATTCCGAATCCACTGAGTTACTCGGAATCGGCTGTCCTCAATCTGGAGCAGCCACCGAGAGCCGCCCCTGTAATTTATCTGCGCGCTTACTTGCGCGACGAGCGCGCCGAAGCGGTGGCCTTGTCAGCCGGTGCCGGCGCATCCACGTAATAATCCATCCAGCCGATCATCATCTCTTCGTAAGTCGGATCGCCCCAGCGAATGTCTTTCGACGCGTCGGGGTTGTACTTGTTCTTCGCCGAGTTGTCGAAGTGCGCCGTGATGATCATCCTGGTGCCTTTCGGCAAGGTCACAGGCTTCTTCAAATAATACATCGTCTGCCAGTTGAAGCTATACTTCGGCACCCACAGCAATGTCTCTTTGCGGCCATCGGGATAGATGACGTCGTACTTCATATCCTTGCCGCGCAGGTGCATATGCGGCATATAGCTCATCAGCTTCACGTCGCCGTCGAAGGTGTAGCAGGCCGTCACTTCGTGACTGCCCGAGCCGGCGGGAATCTTGAAGTAGTGATTCTGAATGCCGATGGTGTTAAGCGAGTGCTGCGGCGGCTGCGTCGAAAAGTGCAGGCCGATGCTCGTCTGATCGGATTCGGGATGCTCGAACTTGCCGCGGAACGCCGAGTAGTGAATCTGGAAGACGATCACCGAGCCGGCGGCAACTTTCTTGGCGGTGCCGGCGGGCCAGACGTCCAAGCCTTTGCCGGGCGCGTAGCCGGCGAGCAACAACCCGAAGGCGTCGCCGCCTTCTGCCGCCGACGGGCGCGGGAAGGCCGAGCCGCCGCTCGCGTCACTGCAACCGTTATCGATGATCGGCGCGTCGGCTTTGGCTTTGATCAAGGTGCCGTCTTTATAAAAGACCTTGCTCATCTCGCCGAGCCGGCGGCGGCCTTCGCTCGATTGCAGCTTGGCCAGCATCGCCGGCGTCTGGATGAAGGCGATGACGTGGTGAACGATCCGCTTGTTGCCCGGCAGAATCTCCGCCGACTGAATCCACTTATCTTCTTTGAAGTTCGTCGGGATGATGAAATTCTGAATCGTGTCCGGCTGACCGGGCTGCACGGTGAAGGCTTCCTTCATCGCAAAAATCTGATCGGGCTTGCCAAGCTGCCAGCCGCCGCTGGTGAAGTCGGGCGCCGGCGGCAGGTCTTTCGGGTCGCCTTCCTTGGCGCCGCCATCCACCCAGGCGACAATCGTCGCGATCTCTTTATCGCTCAGGCGATGATCGTTGGTGAACTGGCCATACTTCGGGTCGGGACTCCACGGCGGCATCTCGCGTGTGAGGACTTTCTCTTTGATCGAACGCGCCCACGGGCGGACTTCTTTGTACGAGATCAATGACATCGGCGCGATGTCGTTGGGCTTGTGACATTCCGCACAGTTCTTGTAGAAGATCGCCGCGACGTCTTTATTAAAGGTGACGTCTTTCGACGTGCCCGAACTGGCGCTGGACGAGGTGACAAAGGCAATGCTAAGGCAAGCCACTGCCGCGAGCAGGAGCAATCGGGTCAACCGTCTTCTGTTCATCACGCGGTCTCCTTCGGTGGGTGTTACGACCACTGCTGAGCCAAAATTCCAAGCGCTACAATGCTAAATTCGCGCGCATACGGTGTCAAGGAAATTCTGAACAGCCGTGCAGAATTTTACGGTAAAACTTGAGTCGGAGTTCAAGATAATTCAAAAATGCCATGACTCGTGGTTTTTCGGCTATTTGGGATAGCCGGGCGCGGCCATGACTTCGGCCATCTGTTTGTTGTGCCGCTCGTTATGCAGCGGGATGTAGATCAGCCAGTCATAGGCATTCAGCGTGTTGAAGACAGGGAAGGGATGCTCGATAGTGTGCGCTTTGAGCGGCGCGTCGGTGGTGCGGGCGAATTCCAGGGCGCGCGCCCGCAGCGCTTTGTAGCGCCGGACGACTTCGTCGCGTGACAGCTTGCCGGTCGGGCGAATCTCGACAGGGGCCTGGGCGCGGACGCCACGATTGGGCAGCGCGCGTGCGATGAAGGCATCTTTGCCGCGGGTCTTCGCCTGCCAGTCGGGATTTTCCGGCGTGCCGAGCGCCCTCTCGACCGCGGCGAAGAGGCGAGCTTCCGTGAGCATGATGTGCTCGGCGACTTCACCGACCGTCCAGCGAAACGGCGCGGGCCGCCAGTTCCATTGCGCCTCGCTTACGTGTTCGAGGCGGTCGAGATACTCCTTCTGCGTGTCGTTCATCCACTTGATGACCTGTGCGCGTTCGTCAGCCGTCATGTGCGGGTCCGCCGCCGCCGTCGCGGCTTGCTGGGCATTGGCATTGAGAAGCGCGCCACCAATCAACATCACCAACAAGGCAAGCGTGAGCTTTCGCATGATCTCCTCCGTAATGGGCCTGGACTTGAATCGATTGGGTTATAAGCGGTCAACGATTCGCCGTCAACTACGGCCGTCCTGCGCGACCGGTTCCATTATCCGGTCGTCGCTTCAGCTGATATGCCGCGATTCCATCGCTGCGTAGCGGCGCACATCTTCCATGATCTCTGCAAACATTTGCGGCGTGACCGACTGCGGCCCATCCGACCATGCTTCGTGCGGGCGCGGGTGGACTTCGATAATCAAGCCGTCGGCGCCAATCGCGATGGCGGCTTTCGCCGCCGGGCGCACCAGGCTGCGCTTGCCTGTGGCGTGTGAAGGGTCAACGACCACCGGCAGGTGGCTCAGCTCGTTGAGCAGCGGCACCGCCGCCAGGTCGAGCGTGTTGCGCGTCGCCGTTTCAAAGGTGCGGATGCCACGTTCGCACAGCATCACCTGATCGTTGCCGTGCGTGACGATGTATTCGGCCGACAGCAGCAGCTCTTTGATCGTCGAGCTCATGCCGCGCTTCAGCAGCACAGGCTTGTTGATGCGTCCGAGCCGCTTGAGCAAGGCGAAGTTCTGCATGTTGCGCGCGCCGACTTGCAGGATGTCGGCGTATTCGGCGACGACTTCGGTGTCTTCGGTCGTCACCACTTCGGTGATGATCTTCAACCCTGTGCGCTCGCGGGCTTCGGCCAGCAGCTTCAAGCCTTCGACTTCGAGCCCTTGAAAATCGTAAGGCGAGGTGCGCGGCTTGTACGCGCCGCCGCGCAAGACCTGCGCGCCGGCGGACTTGACGCCTTCGGCCGTCTCCAGCAACTGCTCGCGAGTTTCGACCGAGCAAGGGCCGGCCATGACGACGAACTGCGAGCCGCCGATCTCCAGGTCGCCGACCTGCACGATGGTCTTTGCCTGTTTCAGCTCGCGGCCGACGACCTTATAAGGCTGGAGAATCGGCACGACGTTTTCGACGCCATCTACGGAGCGCAGCGATTGCAGATGGTCTTTGTTGTCGCCGTGGCCAATCGCGCCGATGACGACGCGCTCTTCGCCGCGAATGACGTGCGGTTTGTAACCATAATGACGGATGCTCTCGCAGACGAATTCGATCTGCTCTTCGGTGGCGTCCGAGCGCATAGCGATAATCATTTCAAACCTCCTCTTTATTCAGTGACAAGTGACAAGTGACAAGTGACAAGAAGGATCAAGAAGCGACGCAACCGTTTCGCGCGTTTCCTTCTTGTCACTTGTCACTCGTCACTTGTCACCGCCTTCGGATAGCTGCCGAGCACGCGGATGCTCTCGATCATCTCGCCGAGGTGCATGAGGGCGCGCTCAATGCGCGGCTCGTGCCGGTCGCCGATCAGGTCGAGATAGAATGAATACTCCCAGGGGCGGCCTTCAATGGGCCGCGATTCGATCTTCGTCAGGTCAATGTCGCGCAGCGCGAAGACGGCCAGCGCCCGAAACAACGAGCCCGGCTGGTTGGCGACGCGGAAGATGATAGTCGTCTTGCGCTCGGCGTCGCGGTTCGTCGTCGCAATCTCGGCGGCGCGCTCCGGCTGCGCTAGCAAGAGAAAGCGCGTGAAGTTAGCCGGGTTGTCTTCAATGCCCGAAGCAATGATCTGCGCGCCATACACTTCAGCGGCGGTGGCGCCGGCGATGGCCGCTTCGTCGCGCCGTCCGCGCTCCATGACCATCTTGACGCTGCCGGCGGTGTCGTAAGCGACTTCGGCGGCCAGTTGCGGCTGAGCCCGCAGGAAGCGTTCGCACTGCGCCAGCGCCACCGGGTGCGAATAGACGTGGCGCACGTCATCGAGGCCGACGCCCGCGGGCGCGATCAGGTTGTGAATGATGCGGACGTTGGTTTCGCCGATGATCGTCAACTCGCGCTCTTCGAGCAGGTCATAGTTGCGGATGACCGAGCCGGCGAGGCTGTTTTCAATCGGCGCGACGGCGCAATCGGCAGCGCCCGCGGAGACGGCGTCGAACATCTCATCAAAGCTGCGATAGGCAAGCGTTTCGACCGCCGGGCCGAGCAGTTGACGCGCCGCGTCTTCGCTAAACGCGCCGCGCTCGCCCTGAAACGCGGCCTTGATTCTCTTGCTTGCGTCGATCATCGGTTGACTCTTTCTTCACTTGCGCTGAAAACGTTTGAAGCCCGCTCCCTCGTCGGAAGGAGCGGGCTTCGTAAACCTTTGCGATCTGCCTGGGATTCAGGCTCGCGCGCTCCCCGCTCCGTGTGCGGTGCTAAAGATAAAGCTAAAGCGGAAAGCAAAGCAGAACCCCGCCACCGAGCGGCGTCGCCAGTTAATAACCGTTTGAGCAGGGCGTGGAATCATTGCGTGATCGGGCTGCACGAGCAGCTTGGCCGGCATTATGAGCAACTCCGGGGGGCTTGTCAAGCATCAGTTTCTGAGGTTTAGCCGATTTCGATTGATTACCGCGCGCCGATGATGTATAAGGTTGGTGTTACGTTAAGTCGATCTTGGAACTCCCGATCACCAAGCTCTGATTCAAGGATACAAGCCGAGAGCCTCTCGGACCGCGGCAGGTGAATTGCTTCCACAACTGACCGACTGATCAACGACTCAGGAAGATTATCGTCTGTCGCTCAATCAAACAGGAGAATTTTATGGATAGGAAATACAAACAGCGGGGCTATCAACAGGATGACGGCCATGAGCAGAAGCCGCGCCCGAGCCCGCAAAAAAGTGACATGCGCGCGCCAAAGCTGCCGGCCTTTCGCGAAGTCACACGCTGCAATCTTTGCGGCCAGATGATCAACATCGAAGTCGGCGGCATTGCCGCTGAGCAACAGTGCCCGAAATGCAACAGCGACCTGCACACTTGCAAGAACTGTGTCAGCTTTGATCCCGGCGCCCGCTTTCAGTGTCGCAAGCCGGTCACCGAGCGCATTGCCAAGAAAGACGAACGCAACGTCTGCGCCATATTCGAGCCGCGCAAGACCATCGAGCGCGAAACCACGACGGCGGCTTCAACCGTGAAAGACCCGCGCTCGGCCTTCGACAAGCTCTTCAAAGTCTAACCGCCGCATGTCCCGTTGCCAGGTTAGTCATCTTAGGAACTGTTCCACCGCCAGGATTCGGACTATTGCCTGATCACTTCTTCGTCGCCGGCAGAAAGCGGCAGACGAGATAACGGTAAGCCGCCGCCCCGAGCGGCCCGCCGATGATCGGTGCGACGATGTAGAGCCACCATTCATTACCCCGCGGGCCGGGAAAAGCAATCTTCCCGAAGCCTGCCGCATAAGCAAACAGTCGCGGCCCGAAATCGCGCACAGGGTTGACCGCGTCCATCGTCAGCGACCCGCCGAGGCCGACAATCGCCGTCACCGTCAGCCCGATGAAGACCGGCCCCAGGCCCGCTTCAGGCAGCCCCGGCTTATCAGGCTCGGTCAAGGCGAAGATCATCATCATCAGGAAAGCCGTCAGCACGACTTCGACGAAGAACGCGCTCGACGTGCTGACTTTCGCCAGCGCGGCGGCGTCCACGCCGACGCCGCCGGGGTTGGGATAGAAGCACGAGAAGATGGCCATCAGTTTTTGGCTCCCCGGCCCGCCGATCTCGACGCCGAGCTTTTCCGCCGTCGGCTGCCAGAAGCCATGCCATAGCCAGTAGACGCAAGCCGACGCCGTAAACGCGCCGGCGATCTGGCTGAGAATGTAAGGCAGAATACGTTTCGCCGGGAAGCCGCGAAACACGGCCATCGTCAGCGTCACCGCCGGGTTGAAGTGCGCTTCTGACACAGGGCTGGCGACGTAGATGGCAAAGGTCACCGCCAACCCCCACATCACCGCCACCGCCCAGCCATCGAGCGCGCCGGTGAAGACCGCCGCGGCGACTGCGCCATCGCCGACCAGGATGACGACGAACGTGCCAAAGAATTCGCCGAGGCAGGCGCCCGCGAGCGGCGAGGCAAGCAAGCTCTTGCCGGGTGGTTCGGTCATTTCAATGTTTCCGGCTGCGGCAACGGCTTTCGACATTCATCCTCCAAGTCGTTACAGGTATTTTTCCATGAACTTCAAGATGCGCCACTCGGCGCGGCGCGCGAAGGTCGGCCAGCTCGCATTCAAGACCGGCGTGGCGCGCGTTACATTCGTCTCGCTCCAGCGATTCGACCAGCCCGACAGGTCCCACACCAGATCGGCCCCCGGTATGCCGCCTTCTTTATATTTTTCCGATGGCGACTTGCCGTTGTCGGCGTAGCGGTTGTCGTGGACGAAGGTGTTTTCCGGCGTCGGCCCGACATCGAACGCCGTGCCTTTCGGGAAGGCGATGTCGAGGCCGCAGACCAGCACGCCATAGCTCTGGTTGCCGCGAATCTCGTTGCCGGTGACTTCGGTGTTGTCCGCCGCCATCACCAGGAGGCCCGATCCGGGCGGCACGTTCGAGACAATCGCGTTCGGGTTGCCGAAGTTCGCGTGGTTGTTTTCAATGATGCGATTGTTGCGGACGAGGCAATCGCGCCCGACCTTCGAAACGTTGTTCGGCAGCACGAAAACCAGCAGGCCGCCGGCGTTGTCATGCACGAAATTGTTTTCGACAACGGCGTTGATCGAGTTTTCAATCTCGATGCCGGTGACGTTGGCATAGGCTTCGCTGTCGTGGACGCGAATGTCGCGCGACTGGCCGACGTAGAGCGCCGCGTCGGCAATGCCTGTGGCAACGCAATGATCGATCTCGACGCCCGTACAGCTCACCGGGTAGACGCCGTAGAGTCCCGTGGTGTTTATCATCAAGTTGCGGAAGGTGACGTTGCGGGCGTGCTGCGCGACGATGCCGTTAGCGATGTAATGCTGTACGTCGAAGTTTTCGATGACGAAATTGCTGCCGGTGTTGATGACCGCATCCGAGAGTTTGCCGTCGCCCTCAAAGACCGGGCGCGACGGCGTCGCTTTCGCGTCCGCGATGCCGCGCAGCGTGATGCTGTCGAGGTCAATCTTGACCTCTTCGCGATAGACGCCGGGCATCACTTCGATGGTGTCGCCCGGTCGCGCGCGATTGACCGCCGCCTGAATCGCCTCGCCGGCTTTGACCGTCAGCGTCTGCGGCGCGCGGCTGGCGACTTCTTCTTTCGGCGAGCCGGTGTTGTACCTGGCAATCAGCGCCCGCGCCGGATTGTCGAGGTGCGGCACGACCGCCATTCCAGACGGCACGCGCTCGGGAATCTGCGGCAGGTTCGACTCGTCCACCAGCGCATAAAGGAAGGCGATCAAGTCTTGCTTCTCTTCCGCGGTGATCGAGTAGGTATGAATCTTGTCGTCAACTTTCGCGGCCTTGAAGCCGACACCGGGCCCGCCGCCCGCGGCGTAGAAGTCCAGCACCTCTTCGAGCGTCTTGAATTTGCCATTGTGCATGTACGGCGCGTTCAAGACGACGTTGCGTAGCGTCGGCACTTTAAAGGCGTACTTGTTGCCTTCGCCTTTGGTCACGTCGAAGCGACCGAAGTCGGGATTGTTGCTGTCGAGATCGGGGACGCCAACAATCTTGAAATCGCGGTTGGCGAACGTCGGCATGCCGTGGCACTCGAAGCAGCGCGTGCGCCCTGAGCGGAAGAGATCGAAGCCGCGCACCTGCGCCGCCGACAGCGCCGAGCGGTCGCCCGCCGCATAACGGTCGAACGGCGCATTGTTGGCCGTCAGGGTGCGCTCGAAAGCGGCGACCGCTTTGGTGACGTTTTCAAAGGTGATCCCCGAACCGCTGGCGCCGCCAAAGGCGGCGTCGAACTTCTGCGCGTATTCGGGAATGTTCTTGAGCTCGCCGACCAGGATGTCGGGGTTCTCGTTCATCTCGACATCGCTCTTGATCGGCCCTTCGGCTTGCGCTTCGAGGTCGCGGGCGCGGCCATCCCAGAATTGCAGGTGATTGTAAGCCGCATTCCAAATGCTCGGCGCGCCGCGCCTCACGTCAGCGCCGCCGGCGCGCTCAGGGCCTAGCCCCTTGCCACCTTTGCCCATCGCCAGGCCGCGCCCGTCACCGAAGCCGAGGTCGGGGTGATGACAGGTCGCGCACGAGACACTGTTATCGCCCGAAAGAATCGGGTCGAAGAAGAGCAGCCGCCCAAGCGCAACACGCTCTTTGAACTTCGCATCGTTGGTGTCGTTATCGCCGCGCACGACCATCGAAGGGAAGGGCCGCAGCAATCCGCCGCCGTTCGGGTTGACGCCGGTGAGCCCTTCGTCGCCGGCAAAATCTTTGGGCGCGGGCCACGCGCCGAGGGCGATGAAGCCGGCGACCAGTAGAAGGATGAGCGTCAGCAAAAACTTGAGCCACAGACGTCGCGGTCGCCGGGCGCGGCGCGGCTGTTCAAGAGAAACCTGGGTTGCCGATGCGGTCATAAGGGCTGCCTCCTGATGCACGATTGATCGAGTTTGCGCTTGCGGGTTAAGCGATTATAGTGAAGCCACGCCGCATGTCAAAGCAGAAACGATGGGCGATGAACGATGACTGATGGAGCGGGCGCGTATTGCCGCGGACTGGTCTTCCTGATTCGGCATTCATCATTTCTCACTCGTCATTTACAATGTGGCTATGAACACGCTGCCAACAACCAACACAGTGGACGGCTTGCAGGCGCGACAGATCGAAACGCCGCTCGGCGCAATGCTGGCGCTGGCCAATCACGAAGGCCTGCACCTGCTTGAGTTCGTAGACCGGCGCGAGCTGGAGAGCGAGATCGCTGCGCTGCGGGCGCGGAGTAAACAGCCCATCGAGCCGGGCACAAACGCGCACCTCGAAACGATCAGCCGGGAATTGCAAGCCTACTTCGCGGGCAGGGAACTGACTTTTACGGTGCCGCTGATTGTAGGCGGCTCGGCGTTTGAGCGCGATGTGTGGGCAAAGCTACAAACGATCCCGCCGGGCGCGACCTGGTCGTACGCCGAGCTGGCCACCTGCCTCGGCAACCCGCGGGCCGTGCGCGCCGTCGGTCGCGCCAATGGCAGGAACTCGCTGGCGGTGGTGATCCCCTGCCATCGCGTGATCCGCTCGGATGGTAACCTGTGCGGCTACGGCGGCGGCATCTGGCGGAAGAAGTGGCTGCTCGAACATGAGCGCAATGTCATCGGGCCGACCGTATCGAGCGGCGAACAGTTGACGCTCAACTATCTATGACCGCTTAACCATGCAGACGGCGATCTGCGCGGCGATGGCAGCATTGTTTATGAGCAGCGCCCGATTCGTGGTGAGCGTCTGGCCGGCGGTCAGCTCTTTCATCTGCGTCAATAGAAACGGCGTCAGCGCCTTGCCGCGAATGCCTTTCTCTTCGGCCATCGTGATTGCGCTTTCGACGGCGCGCTCGGCTTCCTGACGCGGCAGCTCGTAAGCTTCAGGCACCGGCGCGCAGACCAGCACCGCAGACTTTCCGCCTGTGCGCCAGTGATCAAGTGCGAGCTCGGCAGCTTCATCGGGCGAGTTCACCGTGACATCTACACTCAAGCCGCTCTCGCGTGAATAGAAGGCCGGGAACGCCTGTGTGCGATAACCGACAATGGGCACGCCGAGGGTTTCCAGCACCTCGACCGTCTTCGGCAGATCAAGGATCGCTTTAGCGCCGGCGCAGACGCAGACCAGAGGCGTGCGTCCGAGCGCGGTCAAATCCGCCGACACATCAAAGGTCTCGCTGGCGCCGCGATGCACGCCGCCGATGCCGCCGGTCGCAAAGACGCGCAGGCCCGCGAGTGCGGCGATGCGCAGGGTCGCTGCCACGGTCGTTGCTCCCCAGCCGCGTCGCCCGATCACGCCTGCCAGGTTATTCAAGCCGACTTTTTCAATCGCGTCGCCGTCGGGCGCGCGGCCTGCGCCGAAGCGTTCGATCTCCGCCTCGCTCAGGCCGACGGTCAGGCGGCCATCAATGATGCCGATGGTGGCCGGGTGGGCGCCTTCACGAACAACGACAGCTTCACACTCGCGCGCCGTTTCAAGGTTGAGCGGGCGCGGCAAGCCGTGCGCGATCACGGTCGTTTCGAGCGCCACCACCGCGCGCCCATTCGCCTGCGCGTCGCGCACGTCTTCCGAGACATGAAGAAAGTCACTGGTCATCGGTCATTACTTCATCTCAATCTGCTCGCGCAGGTCGTCAAGATGGACGACAGGGGACGAGGATTCGCCGGCCAGCTCGTTGCTCAGCCCGGCGCGCCAGGCGATGATCTCGACGCGCAGGCCGCGGCCTTTGATGTGTTGGACGGTTTCAACGTAGTCGCGATCACCCGAAACCAGGATGGCCGTTTCGTACGCCTGATTGACGGCGAGCATCAGCATCTTGGTCGCCAGCCCAACGTCTACGCCCTTTTCGGCATAGGTCGTATGCTCGTGGCCGCACTCGTTGCAGCGCATGGTCTTTTTGCCGAGCGTGTACAAAACGACCTCCCACCGCAGGTCTTCTTTGAGGAACTGGTAGAAAGCCGTCGCGCCGTCACTCGGCGGGTCGGTCTCGGAAGCGAAGAAGTAGGTCTGCCAGACTTCGCCGTTCTCTTCGAGAAAGCGGGTGAATTTTTGCCAATCGATGCGCCAGCCGTTTTCGATCTGGCCGTGATAGACGTTTGCGTTGTCAATGAAACAGATCGTTTTGCCGCGGGATGCCGCCATTCAATGTCCTTTGTCGAGAAGCTCACACACCGTCGCACGCGAATTGATAGCATAATCGGCGGGCGCTGAAAGCCGCAACCGGCAGGGCGAAAAGCGCGCCGCCTGAGACAGGCTTGTCACAACGCGCGCCCTTGTTGTCGCAATGGCTTTTACGCAATCCTTGCGCGGGGTTTATACTTTCCGCGCAGTTCAGAAAGGCTCTTTGGAGGAGAAACTGACGATGGACATGAACGACGTAGTGGCGATCATTCTGGGCGGCGGCGTCGGCCAACGCCTGTTCCCGTTGACCCGCCTGCGCGCCAAGCCTGCCGTGCCGCTCGGCGGCAAGTATCGCCTCATAGACATCCCCGTGTCGAACTGCATCAACTCGGATGTCATGCGCATCTTCATTTTGACTCAGTACAACTCGGCATCGCTCAATCGCCACATCTCTCGGACGTATCGCTTCAGCCCGTTCACCAACGGCTTTGTCGAAATCATCGCCGCCGAAATCACTCCCGAAAGTCCCGACTGGTTTCAAGGCACCGCCGACGCCGTGCGCCAGTCCTACGGGCACCTGGCCGATAACAAAGGCGACACGGTGCTGATTCTCGCCGGCGACCATCTCTATCGCATGGACTACCGCGACTTCCTGCGCCGCCACGAAGAGACCGGCGCTGACATTACCGTGGCGGTGACGGCGGCGCGCGAAGAAGACGCATCGGGATTTGGCCTGCTGAAGATCGATAACACCGGGCGCATCATCGAGTTCAGCGAGAAGCCGAAAGGCGAGGCGCTCAACCCCATGCGCGTTGACACCTCTGTGCTGGGGTTGTCGCCCGAACAGGCGCAACGCCGCCCGTTTCTGGCTTCGATGGGCATCTACGTCTTTCGCAAGGAGGCGCTCGAACAGTTACTGGTTAGCGAGATGCCGAACGCCATTGACTTCGGCAAAGAGATCCTGCCGCAAGCGCTGGCGCGCTTCAACGTGCAGGCGCACCTGTTCGACGGGTACTGGGAAGACATCGGCACGATTGGCGCCTTCTACCGCGCCAACATCGAGATGACGTTGCCGCTGCCGCCGTTCAACTTCTTCGACGCCCAAGCGCCGATCTACACGCGCCCGCGCTACCTGCCGGGCTCGAAGCTGTTGGATTGCCGCATCCAGAGCTCGATCATTACCGAAGGCTGCATCATCAACGGCGCGACGATCACCGATTCGATCATCGGCATCCGCAGCCGCGTCGAGCATGGCTCGCGCCTGGAAGGCGTGCTGATGATGGGCGCGGACTTTTATCAAACCATCGAAGAGATGCAGGGCGACATCAACAAAGGCTATCCGCGTGTCGGCATCGGCCCGAACTGCTTCATCCGCCGCGCCATCATCGATAAGAACGCCCGCATCGGCGCAGGCGTGCAGATCCTCAACGAGACCCGCCACCAGGAGTATGACGGTGACGGGTATTTCATTCGTGACGGCCTCGTCATTGTGCCGAAGCACGGCGTCATCGCCGACGGCACGGTGATTTAAGGCAAAAGTAAAAAGTAAAAAGGCAAAAGTGAGGAGCCGGATTATCAATAGGCCGGACCTACCTATTGAATCCCTGCCTTACTTTTTACTTTTTACTTTTTACTTTTTACTTCTTTATGCGCCTCTGGTTATCGAAGAACAGTGATGTGCCGCTGCGTGAGCAACTCGCCACGCAGATTCTGCTCGGCATCGTCAGCTTCGACCTCAAGCCCGGCCAGCGATTGCCGAGCACGCGCGAGCTGGCGCAACGCTTTCAAATCCATGCCAACACGGTGAGCGCCGCCTACCGCGACCTGGCGGCGCGCGGCTGGGTCGAGTTTCGCAAAGGCAGCGGCATCTATGTGCGCGGCCCGGTTGCCGAGCAACCTCCGGGCGAGCGACTGGAGTTGGAGCAGATCATCGCGACGCTCTTTCAGATCGCTCGTGATCGCGGCTACACCCTGGCCGACATTCAAGCCGGCGTCCGTGGTTTCTTCGAGGCGCAGCCGCCGGATCATTTTCTGGTCATCGAGCCGGACGCCGAACTCTGCCGCATTCTGGTGGCCGAGATCGAAGAGGCCACGGGCTTTCGCACGCTGGGTGCCGGGCTCGATGACTGCGCGCGACGGCTGGCGGGCGCGGCGGTCGTCGTGATGTTTGCGCATGCGGAAGAGGCGCGCCGGCAGTTGCCGCCGAACACGCCGCTGACGGTGCTGAAGCTGCGCTCTGTGCCACAGTCTATGGCCGGACAGGCGCGCCCGGCTGACGATGCGCTAGTCTCTGTGGTGTCGCGCTGGCCGGAGTTTTTGAAGTGGGCGCACACGATGTTGGTGGCGGCTGGGGTTGATGCCGACGCGCTCGACTTGCGTGACGCGCGGCGGCGCGGCTGGCCGCGCGGACTTGCCGCAAGCGCCCTGGTCATTTGCGATGCGCTGACGGCCCGGCAACTGCCCGCCGGCTGCCGCGCCCGCGTCTTTCGCATTATTGCAGATGCCTCGCTTGATGAGCTGCGGCGCTTGAAAACCTTCGTCGCCGGGCCTGCCTCCTGAAGCGCCTCCTTCCGGCTTGCGCCCGCCTGTGACAGTCGAAAAAAGTGTCACAGCGCCGGCCCACCTCGCCCGCTCCTCGCCGTATGCTCGCAACTGTCAAAGACCGCCACGGGCGGACGCGAAAAGGAGGGACGAGTTATGCGCGCCAAAGTCAGAAACGGCATCGGCCTGCTTATCAATGCCTATCAGCTCGCCGCAATCTTTGTGTTGCTCTGGCTGCTGATCGTCGCCATCTCACTCTTTCTCACCGAGCCGGCGCACGGCGCAACGCTCGCGGCAAATCCCGCCCCACAGGCGACTGACGATGAAGCGGCGCAGCGCCATCAGCTTGCCGCGGCGCGCGCCCATAAAGACCCGCAGGCGATTCTGGCCACGGCGCGTCTGATCTATGTGCGCTCGGACACCGGCTACATGAAGCGCAAGTCGCTTGAAAGCGCGCTGCAACGCCGCCGCGACTTTCAACAGCTCGGTCTGGTAATCACCAAAGACGCCAGCGACGCCGACCTGTGGATTGAGGTCGAGCGTTTGCCGTTCACCATCGAGTTCCCGTTCACCGTGATTGACTCGAAGACCCACATCGTTGTCGCCAGCGGCAAGGTCGGCTCGCTCTTCGGCACCGTCTATGGCAAGATCGCCGACAGCTTCATCAAACAGGCGCGCGCCGCCAGAGCGCCTGTGACACAAAAAGCCAAACTCTAAAAGTTAAACCGCAGAGGGCGCAGAGGCGCGCAGAGGATTGATCCGGCCTCTGCGCGCCTCTGCGCCCTCTGCGGTTAGTCAGCCGAGTCCAGCCAGGATTGCCCGCCGCAACCCGCCGCAATGCCTACGCAAAGCCGCCTTTTTTGTGTTAGCATAGTCTCGCCTCAAACTGATTGTTCAACCAGCGTACAAGACCAGACGAGCGCCCGGGTGACCCATGACGGTTGAAGACTTTCAACAAGCGTTCAAAAAAGAGATCGAAGAAGTCGCCGCGCACATCCGCCAGCCCTATAGCGTCAGCGAGGCGGAACTGGCGGCGGCGCTGCACGCCTCGGCGAAAAAGTATCTTGGGTCACAGATCGAGGAAACGACCGGCAACCCCGGCCCCACCGCCGAAGCCCGCCAGGCGGTCACCGATTATTTCACTTCGCTCAACTCTGACGACCTCTGTCTGGCTGTGGCCTGCGCCAAAGGAGACGATGCCGCGTGGGCGGACTTCTACCGCGATTACCGCTCCTATCTAATCAACATTGCCCGCACCATGACGCAAGACGCCGGCGCCGCCGAACAGCTCGCCGACTCGACCTTCGCCGAGCTATATGGGCTGCGCGAATCGGCGGGCGTGCGGGTCAGCAAGTTCTCGTTCTATTCCGGTCGCGGCTCGCTGCGCGGCTGGCTGCGGGCCGTGGTCTTTCAACTCTCCGCCGATCAGCACCGGCAGACCAGCCGCCTGGTGCAGACCGAAGAGCCGGAAGACATTGAGCGGCTGGCGAGCGCCGAGGCCGCCGAGCGCCACGTCGCGCCCGAAGTCTCGTTCGTCAATGATCGCTATCGCACAGGAGTCGCCGCCGCCCTGCGCCGCGCCATCCAGGAGCTTGAGGCGCGCGAGCGTTTGCTGCTCGCCTACTACTACTATGAAGAGATGACGCTGCGCGAGATCGGCCAATTGTTCGACGTTCACGAAGCGACCATCAGCCGCTGGCTGATGAAAGTGCAGAAGCGCCTGCGCAAGCTCATCGAAAAGAGTCTGGCGCGCGACCACGGCTTCAACCGCCGCGAGGTCGCCGAAGCCATACAGCTTGCCGCCGAAGAGATGAATCACAGCGTGCGCGAGCACCTGTTCGACGCGACGCAGCGTGCCGAAGACCCATCGGCAAAAGGTGCGGGCAATGCGGTCGTCCAGCACGGCATGAAATAAACTCGCAAGCGGGTCGCCCACCGCCGTTCTTTAGTATCGGAGCGACCCTGAAGGATAGAAGATGTTCACCAAAACGCAGGATAAAACGATTGACCGGCTGCTCGGCGCGCAAGGCGGCAGACCGGGCAACGCCGCGTCGCTCTGTGCGGAGTTTGACGCCGACCTGGCCAGCGCCTACGTCGAGCGCCGGCTGTCGGCAAGCGCGGTGGCGGGCTACGAGTCGCACCTCGCGGCATGCTCGCCCTGCCGCAAGTCAATCATCGCTCTGACGCGACTGGCACAGGCCGAGGCCGCGCCGACGCCGGCAGTGGCGACCGTCGAGCGCCGGCCAGCCATCTCGCCGGCCAGACGCTGGCTCGGGGCGCTGACCGCGCCGCAATGGGCGATGGCGGCGGCGGCGGCGATTGTGCTTGCGATTACCTTGCCGCTGGCCGTGTCGCACCGCGCGACGCCCGCCGGGCAGCCTCCTTCGACTACTGAACCGGCCAACGCCCAGGCGACGGCAAGCGCGCCCGCTGCTAACCCTGTTCAGGATAACGCGACCGGCGGCTCAGTCGCCGCAGCGAATACCGCGACGGAAGCGCCCGCGACAAAGACCGTGGCCGCAGCGCCGAGTGAAAAGCCGGCACCGGGCGCGACAGCAGACGCTAAAGACGCAGCCGGCGGCGCTGCGGCGCCATCGAACGTACAGCCGGGTGTCGTGGCGGCGTCACAGCCTGCCGAGCCGAAGCCTGCTGATCAGACCATCGCCAAAAACGAAACACAGACGCCGCCTGCCGCGCCGGCTACGGCTGCCGGAGCGCCGCAGTCAAAGAGTGACGAGAAAGAATCGAAGCCGGTCGCCGGCGACCGTGACGCCGCGAAGGCTGCGACCGCGCAACCGAGCCGCACCGAAGAGCGCGCCAAAGCCGACAGCGCCGTTGCATCCGAAACGATTGCGCCGCCGCCGCCGCCGCCGACTCGCGGTCGCGACCGTGAGTATTCAAGGACGCGACGCGACGACGCAGTGAGCGGCCCGGCTGCTTCATTTCTCCGCCCAAGCGCCGCGCCGCGCGTGGCTTCGCGCAAAGTCGGCAGTCATCAGTTCTGGCTGCACGACGGCACCTGGATGGATCGGGATTACGATTCCGGCAAAGGTCTGCCGGTCGTCCAGGTCATTCGCGACAGCGATGTCTACCGCGACCTGCTGGCTAAAGAAGAGAAGATCAAGCCGTTCTTTACCGGCTTCCCGTCGGATGCGCGCGTCATCTTTGTGTTCAAAGACAAAGTCTACATTCTCATCCCGCAGAAGGGTGAGCAGTAAGCCAATCGCTTTAGGTTAGCAATCCACGGCGCGGTGACGCGACAGGTCACCGCGCCGTTTTCTTTCCTGCCCGCAGAGCCATTCAGTTCTCGACATTCATAAAGATGAGTTAAACACGGAGGCACGGAGGCACGGAGGGAACACAGAGGAGCCGCCGTGTTTTCTCCGTGTCTCCATACCTCTGTGCCTCTGTGTTTTTCTTTCTTCCCTGTTTCGCAAAACTGAATGTCCCTTGCTGCCCGCGCTCCCAGGCTGCTGCGCGCCGAATAACGATTCATTCGCCCGCCGTTTCGCCGTATAATCATGTAGAAATCATACCGCTGGACTATCACCCTTTTCTGGAGACCCTGCATGAGTCATTATCCTGCACGCTACGAGTCCGACACCTTGCTTCGCGATGGCTCGACGTTGCGCCTGCGCCCCATCCGTCCAGATGACGTGGACGGACTGATCGCCTTTCATCTGCGGCTGTCGCCGCGCAGCGTCTACTTCCGATTCTTCAGCCCGCTGCCTGAACTGACCCGCGAGAAGGCCATCGAGCTTTGCGCCGTGGATTACAACGACACCTTCGCGCTGGTCGGCGAACACGCGGGCCGCATCGTCGCCGTCGCCCGCTACTACCGCGATCACGAAGCGGACGACCGCGCCGAAGTCGCCTTTCTCACCGAAGACGCGCTGCAAGGGCGCGGCATCGCCACGCGCATGCTCGAACGGCTCGCGGTGATCGCCCGCGAGAATCGCGTCAAGACCTTCGAGGCGTACGTCCTCGGCGACAACCGCAAGATGATGGACGTTTTTCTCAACACCGGCTTCCGGGTCGAGCGGCGGCTCGACGGCGGTGTGTTCTACGTTACTTTTTCCATCGCGGCGACGCCGGAGCTTGAAGAGAAGCTGGCGCGGCGCGGGCAGGCGGCGGCCTCTGCATCGATGAAGGTTTTCTTCGAGCCGAAGTCGGTGGCGGTCATCGGTGCCGGTCGGCGGCGCGGCCAGATCGGCGCCGAAGTCTTTCACAACCTCGTGAGCGCCGGCTTTCAAGGCGTCGTCTATCCGGTGAACGAGCAGGCCCGCGTCGTCGGCTCGGCGCGGGCTTATGCGCGCATCACAGAGATTGCGGATGACGTTGATCTGGCCATCATCGTCGTGCCGGCGGCGCGCGTTGAAGCGGCGGTTGACGATTGCATCAGCAAAGGCGTGCGCGGCATGGTCATCATCAGCGCAGGCTTCGGCGAAACCGGCGGCGAAGGCCGCGCCCGCGAAGCCGCTATCCTCGAAAAAGTTCGCGGCGCCGGCATCCGTTTGATCGGCCCGAACTGCATGGGCATCATCAACACAGACCCCGAAGTCACGCTCAACGCGACCTTCTCGCCGGTCTACCCGCCGGCAGGCCGCGTCGCGATGTCAACGCAGAGTGGCGCGCTCGGCCTGGCCATTCTCGATTACGCGCGCGACCTCAACATCGGCATCTCGACTTTCGTTTCGGTCGGCAATAAGGCGGATGTGTCGGGCAACGATTTGATTCAATACTGGGCCGAAGACCCGCGCACGGACGTCATCCTGCTCTACCTCGAATCGTTCGGCAATCCGCGCAACTTCGGGCGCATCGCCAAGCGCATCGCCCGCGACAAGCCTATCGCCGTGGTGAAGTCCGGGCGCTCGCAGGCGGGCCAGCGCGCCGCCTCGTCGCACACCGGAGCACTCGCCTCTACCGACCGCGCCGCCGACGCGCTCTTCCGCCAGGCCGGCATCATTCGCACGGATACCCTCGAAGAGCTGTTCGATGTCGCCAACCTGTTGGCGCACCAGCCTGTGCCCGCCGGGCGTCGTGTAGCCATCCTTACAAATGCCGGGGGGCCGGGAATCCTCGCCGCCGACGCCTGCGAATCCAATGGGCTGGAACTGCCGACGCTGACGGACGCGACGGTGGCCGAGCTACGTAGCTTCCTGCCGCCGGCGGCAAGCGTTGCTAATCCTGTAGACATGATCGCCTCGGCGACCGCCGAGCAGTACGAGCGGGCCATGCGCGCGCTGCTCGCGGACGAGCGCGTAGACGCGCTGATCGTCGTCTTCATCCCGCCCCTGCTCACACAGGCCGAAGCCGTAGCGGCGGCCATCGTCGAAGGCGCTCAACAGGCCAGCGGCAAGCCGGTCATTGCCAATTTCATGTCGGCCAAGGGCGCGCCTGCCATACTCGCCAGCATTCCGAGCTACGCTTTTCCCGAAGCGGCGGCCAAGGCTCTGGCGAAAGTGACGACCTACGGCGAATGGCGGCAACAGCCCGCGGGCGCGCTGCCGCTGTTCGACAACATCCGCGTTGACGATGCCCACCGCGTCGTCGAGCAGGCGCTCGAACGCGGCGACGGCTGGCTGAGTCCCGTCGAGTTACATGATTTATTCAATGCTGTCGGCGTCAGCATGGCGCAATCGCGGTTGGTCACGAAAACGGACGAAGCGGCGAAGGCGGCGCGAGCCATCGGCTACCCGGTCGTCTTGAAGGCCGTCGGCCCGCGCATCCTGCACAAGACGGAAGTCGGCGGCGTGCGCTTGAATCTGGCGAATGAGCGAATGGTGCGCGCGGCGGCTGAAGAGATGCGCGGGCGGCTCGGCGAAGAGCTGTCAGGGATGGTGGTGCAGGAGATGGTTACGGGCGGCGTCGAAGTCGTCGTCGGCGCGACGCTCGACCCGACCTTCGGCCCTCTGGTGGCGTACGGCAGCGGCGGCATCCTGGTCGAACTGCTGAATGATATGGCGTTTCGCATCAACCCGCTAACCGACGCAGACGTTCAAGAGATGCTTGACACAGTGCGAGGCACGGCCTTGCTGCGCGGCTGGCGCGGCGCGAAGGCGGCGGATGAAGCGGCGCTGAGAGAGTTGATTCTGCGCGTTTCGGTGTTGCTCGAAATCTGCCCGCAGATTCACGAGATGGATGCTAACCCTGTGAAAGTGCTGGAACAGGGCGCGAAGGTCGTTGATGCGCGTATCCGCGTTGCGCGCCTCGGCGAACCGCCGCCGACGCGCCGCATCGCTTACTTTTAAGAGAGGGGGAGCGAGGCGCGAGCTTTCCCCTTGATGAGGGTTCAACCGGTTTCGGCGACCTGATGGCGGCGGGCCGGTCGGCCAATTCATTGAGCCAAAACAGAGGCGAACGGCTAACTTGACAATGCAAAGGCCATTTCGTATCCTATCTGTTCGTCTTCTTTACGCTAAATTTGGAGATTCGCACCATGAGTACATTCGTCCCGAGCGGCAAGAATCTTGAGCAAAGCCGCAAGTGGTTCATCATCGACGCCAATGGCAAGACTGTGGGCCGGCTGGCAACCGAAGCCGCTCGCATATTGATGGGCAAGAATAAACCTACCTATACGCCTTACATTGATGTTGGCGACCATGTCGTCGTCATCAATGCCGAGAAGGTCGTCTTCACCGGCAACAAGTGGAAGGACAAAGTCTATCGCCATCACACCGGCTGGCCCGGCGGCCTCAAAGAGATCACCGCGCAAAAGCAATTGCAGCAGCACCCGACGCGCATCCTTGAGTCGGCGATTCGCGGCATGTTGCCGAAGAATAAGCTCGGCCGCAAGATGGGCAAGAAGCTCAAGGTCTATGTCGGCACAGATCACCCGCATCAGGCGCAGCAGCCCGAGACGTTCGAGGTCAAGCGATAAGTCATTGCGGCCATCCCGCATGAGTTGAAGGAGATTCGATAGTGGCAGAGACGATTCAAAACTACGGAACGGGCCGCCGCAAGAGCGCCACGGCGCGCGTCTTCATCAAGCCCGGCACCGGCGAAATTATTGTCAACAAGCGCAAGCTCGAAGAGTATTTCGATAACGAAGTGCATCGCATGGTGATTCGCCAGCCATTGCATCTGACAGACACCGCCGGCAAGTTCGACATTCTGGTGAATGTCGATGGCGGCGGCAAAGCCGGTCAGGCAGGCGCCGTGCGCCACGGCGTGACGCGGGCGCTGGTCGAATTCAATCCCGAATTTCGCACGCGCTTGAAGCGCGCCGGCTTCGTCACCCGCGACCCGCGCGCCAAAGAGCGTAAGAAGTACGGCCAGAAGGGCGCGCGCAAGCGCTTCCAGTTCTCGAAACGCTAACGCGATTGCGGATTGCGGATTGCGGATTGCGGATTTTGGAACGAGGTTCCCGAATCTACCAATCCGCAATCCGCAATCCGCAATCCGCAATCCCATTGTCGGCCCAGGCGATTGGTTGTTCCAGCAGGACAATTGGAACCGCGGGCCGGCGAGCACATAAACCAATTCAACGAGTAGGAGGATCGATTGGCTACTGTAACGATGAAGGAGCTGCTTGAAGCTGGCGTCCACTTCGGGCATCAGGTCAGGCGGTGGAATCCGAAGATGAAGGAATACATCTTCGGCGAACGCAACGGCATTTACATCATTGACCTTCAGAAGACCCAGCGACTCTTCAAAGAGGCTGTGAAATTCGTCACCCAGGCGGCTATGGATGGCCGCAGTTTCCTGTTCGTCGGCACCAAGCGCCAGGCCCAGGACGCCGTCGCCGAAGAGGCGAAGCGCTGCAACCAGTTCTACGTCAATCAGCGCTGGCTCGGCGGCCTGCTCACCAACTTCCAGACGGTGCAGAAGTCCATTCAGAAGATGAAGGACATCGAGGCCATGCGCACCGACGGGCGCTTCGACGCGCTCACCAAGAAAGAGCGCTTGCAGCTCGACCGCGAGCATGCGGCGCTGGAAAAGAACCTCGCGGGCATCCGCGACATGCGCCACCTGCCGGACGTTATCTTCATCATCGACTCGAACAAGGAAGAGATCGCCGTCCACGAAGCCAACAAGCTCGGCATCACGACCGTCGCCATCGTTGACACCAACTGCAACCCCGACGGCATCGATTATGTCGTCCCCGGCAACGACGACGCGTTGCGCGCCGTGCGCTTGTTCGCCGCGAAGATGGCCGACGCCATCGTCGAAGGCCAGCAGATGCTCAAGGAAGGCGCGGCGGATGAAGGCCAGGCCGAGAGCAGCGCCGGCGACGGCGCCGAAGCCGCGCCGCGTGGCGAGCGGCCCGAGCGCGGTGAGCGCGGCGACCGCGGCGACCGCGGGCGCGGGCGCGGACGTGGCGACCGGCGCGGCGGACGCCGCACGACCTATGTGCCGCCTGGAGCGCCGGCCATGCCTGAAGCGGCATCGCCTGTGCCTCCGCAGACCGGCGCGGCGGCGCCTTCAGGGGCCCAGGTCGCTGCTACCGTAACCCAGAACGACGTGCAGATGTCGCAGCCCGGTCATCGCGGCCATCACGAATCGTTCACCGCCGAAAAAGAGAGCGTGCCTGCCGCGACCGTTCCGGCAGCCGAGCCGGTGCCGGGCGCCTTTGCCCGCGAAGAAGCGCCGGCGGCTGCTGACCGCGAGCCCGGCGCGCAATTCCCGGCTGACAAGGCCGCCGGCAAAGCCGAAACCGCTGAGTAAGGCGGACACGACGCGGCGACACGGAGACGCGGCGACGCGGCGACAGATAGATTAATCAGTCTGTCGCCGCGTCTCTTCATCGCCCTGTTTCCGCGTCGGTTTTTTATTATCGAAGAGGAGAACCAGGTCGTAATGTCAAACGCAATTTCAGCATCAGCAATTAAAGCACTCAGAGAGAAGACCGGCGCCGGCATGATGGAATGCAAAGCGGCGCTCAATGAATCGGCCGGCGACGAAGAGAAAGCCATCGAAATCCTCCGCAAGCGCGGTCAGGCGACGGCGGCCAAGAAATCGGGCCGCATCACCGCCGAGGGCCTGGTTGATGCTTACATCCACGCCGGCGGCAAGATCGGCGTGATCGTCGAAGTCAACTGCGAGTCCGATTTCGTGGCGCGCACTGACGATTTCCGCGGCTTCGTTCATGACCTGGCCATGCACATCGCCGCCAGCGAGCCGCGCTACGTCACCAAAGACGAAGTGCCGGCGGAAGTGCTGGACAAGGAGCGCGAGATCGCTCTGGATCAGGCGAAGCAAGATCCGAAGAACGCCAACAAGCCGCAGCAGGTGCTGGATAAGATCGTCGAGGGCCGCCTCAACAAGTACTATCAAGAAGTCGTGCTGATGGAGCAGCCATTCGTTAAGGATCAAAACATCACCATCGGCCAGCTGGTCACGACCATGACAGGCAAGACCGGCGAGAACGTCAAGGTGCGCCGCTTCACGCGCTTCAAGATGGGCGAGGGGTTAGAGAAACGTAGCGCCGACCTCGGTGCAGAGGTACAGGAACTGCTCGGCAATCAGTAAACGGCAAAAAAGCCTCTCGTCAAGAGAGGCTTTTTTGTTGGGCGGAAGATGGGTTAACGGTTCGACGGTGTACTATGGCATCAGAACGCAAGGCGGTCTATAAGCGCATCCTCCTGAAGCTTTCGGGCGAAGCCCTGATGGGCGACCAGGGCTTTGGCATCGACCCGACGACGATTACCCGCATCGCCAAAGAGATCAAAGGGATTCACGACCTCGGCGTCGAGATCGCTATCGTCGTCGGCGGCGGCAACATCTTCCGCGGCGTGGCGCTCTCGGCCAAGGGCATGGATCGCGCCTCTGCCGATTACATGGGCATGTTGGCGACGGCGATCAACGCGCTCGCCTTGCAGGACGCGCTTGAAAAGCAGGGCGCCTTTACACGCGTAATGTCAGCGCTCGAAATGAACAAGATCGCCGAGCCGTTCATCCGCCGCCGCGCCATCCGTCACGTCGAGAAAGGCCGCCTGGTCATCTTTGCCGCAGGCACCGGCAATCCCTATTTCACGACCGACTCGGCGGCGGCGCTGCGCGCCTTGGAGATTCGCGCCGACGCCATTTTGAAAGCCACCAAAGTCGAGGGCATCTACACCGCCGACCCGGCCACCGACGCCACCGCGACCATGTTCGATCACCTGACCTACCTCGATGTGATTCAGCGCGACTTGAAAGTCATGGATACGTCGGCGATCAGTTTGGTGCGCCAGCGCAATATCCCCATCCATGTCTTCAATCTTTATAAAGAAGGCAACATCGCCCGCGTCGTCTGCGGCGAGAAGATCGGCACCGTCGTGCGCAACGAGCTGCCGGAAGACCTGGCCGGGGAATCCGGCGCATCAGCCTAATTTTGGATTTTGGATTTTCGATTGAAAGCACATCGCGGCTTTTCAATCGTTCCGGGAATAATCTAAAATCCAAAATCGCCGGCGCGCAGCGCTAAGCCATGAAAATCCAAAATCGGGAGGGGCTTGCATGGAGATCAAAGACATCATCAACGATGCCCGCCGCCGCATGGACTCGGCGGTCGAGGACGGGCGCAAAAAACTCGCCAGCGTGCGCACAGGCCGCGCCGCGGTGAGCCTGCTCGACAACGTCCGCGTTGAATACTACGGCACAGAGATGCCGATCAATCAGGTGGCGACGATTCACGCGCCCGAGCCGACGCTCATCACCGTGCAGCCGTTCGACCCGACGCAGCTCGGGCCGATTGAAAAGGCCATCCGCGCCTCCGACCTGGGGCTGAACCCCGCCAATGACGGCAAGCTGATCCGCGTGCCGATCCCGCCGCTCACCGAAGAGCGCCGCCGCCAGATGGTCAAGGTGGTTCACGAAATCAGCGAAGAACACCGCACCGCCATCCGCAACGTCCGCCGCGACGCCAACGACCACCTCAAGAAGATGCTCAAAGAGAAGAGCATCTCCGAAGACCAGGAACGCGACGCCCTCGATCAGGTGCAGAAGCTGACCGACCAGCACATCGCCAGGATCAACGAAGCCTCGGAGCATAAAGAAAAAGAAGTGATGACCGTGTAAGCTGTGCGACGGGCAGGCTAACCGCAGAGAGCGCAGAGTGTCGCAGAGGATTATCCGTCCTCTGCGACACTCTGCGCTCTCTGCGGTTAAAAGCGCCCAAAAAAGAAAAGAGCCTTGAGCAGGCTCTGGGGTTATCGAAATTCTAAATTCTAAATTCTAATTGGCCAAGAGGCTCAGGGGGGCGTCCACTTCCCCCTGATTCCAACTACTCTCTAACAATGGAGACACTATACACCAGAATGCCGGGAAATAATCATTGCAATTCGCTTGCGCTTTTTGCCCCGCCCGCCGCTCGCCTCCCGGCTTAATCCGCCGCCTCTTGGCGGTCAATGCGCCACCCCGCCTCTGCCTGTCGCTGGCCGCGGCGGTAAGCGGTGAAGCCGAACCACAGGCCATAAAACAGCGCCAGCAAAGCCAACGCCAGCCCGGCGGCCAACGCCGTTGACTCGGTCACCTTGCGCGTGACGACGAAGAAGTCGCCGCTCAGTCCGAGCGCCAGCGGCACCATCGCCGCCAGCAGCACGCGGCTGGCAAAGCGGTGAAAATGCCTGGTTTCTTCGCCGCGCTCGACAATTCGGTGGTAAGCCGCCGGCGTCATCAGCAGGACGATGCTCAGGGCGACCATCGCCAGGCTGGCGAAGTGGATGTAGCGCGACGAATCGGGGAGCTTGTCGAAGCTCTCCATCAGGAAGGTGATGAACTGAAAGCCGAGCAGCGTCTGTGCGCCCGGCAGCACGACGCGCGATTCGGTCAGCACGTGCTTGATCTTGTCTTTGATCTTGGTGCCGCCCGCCGCTTTCTTCTCCTGTTGTTTTTCCATCTCTCGCTTCTCCGTTATTTCAGGCTCGTATTTCGCTCTGTGCATCGCCCCAAGGCCATACCAGAAGAAGAGCGCCGTTAGCGTCATCAACAGCCCGGCGACCACCGCGAACGTCTGGCTCATCAGCTTTTCGGCGGCGACAAACATATCGATGCCGAAGCCGAGCGCAAACGGCAACAAGGCTATCTCAGCAATGCCGGTCGTGAAGCGGTGGACGCGCTGGCTGTCTTCGCCGTCTTCGACAATCTGGTGATACGCGCCCGGCGCCATCAACAACCCGACGGCAAGCGTCATCAGGCCGAGGCCGCTAAGCTTTAAGTATTGGGCGTGCGCGGGCAGCGTCTCGAAGGCTTTCTCGAAGATCGAGCGGAATTGAAAGCCGAGCAGCACCTGTGAACCGAGAATCAGGATGCGCACTTCGTCGAGCGCGTTCTGAACTTTGTCTTTGAGCTTCGCCATATGATTTCGCCGGTCAAGCCAGAATGTAGACCGAACCCTGCGGCGTCGGGCGGGACAGGTGGAAAGGATGTCGGCTAGTCGCGACGCGCATCTCACAGCGTCAGCGTGCCCACAGCAAAATTATAGATTTATCGCTGAAGAGTTGTCTATCCGGGTAGGTCAGGTGGCCGGAGTGATGCGGATGCGGCGCTCGTCGTCGGAGAGGTATTCGATCTCGACGCGGGTTGCGCCCGCGGGCACTTCTTCCAGGCGCTCGGCCCACTCGATGACCGTGACCGCCTGCTCGTCGGCGAAGATTTCTTCGAGACCCAGCTCGCGGCAGGCGCCCGTGTCGAGCCGATAAAGATCGATGTGATAGAGCCGCAGCCGGCCCGCGTATTCATTGACGAGCGTGAACGACGGGCTGGTCACTTCCGTCGGGTCAATCCCCAAACCTGCGGCGAGGCCCTTGGCAAAGACCGTTTTGCCGGCGCCGAGGTCGCCGCTCAACAGCAAGACCGTGCGGGCCTTGAGCTGCGCGCCGGTGCGCTCGGCCAAGTCAAACGTCTCTTGCGCCGAATGGCTAACGAATTCGCCGCTGATTATCGGCCCGTTTTGTGTGGATGGCTCTTCGGTCACCTGGATTCGTTTATGCCGGCTGGAAGCGTTCGGTTTCGCCGCCCACATGGATGAAGGCTTCGCCGAGATGCGCCGTGATGTCCGTGGCGATCATCGCGCGAGTGCCGAACTTTGCCGCCGCCAGATCGCCCGCGAGTCCGTGCAGGTAGACGGCAGCTATCGTCGCCGCGAGCGGGTCGTCCGACTTTTGCGCCAGCAGCCCGGCGATCACGCCGGTCAGCACGTCACCCGTTCCGCCCGTCGCCATGCCGGCGTTGCCCGTCGGGTTGACGTAGACCTGACCATCGGGCGCGGCGACCAGCGTGCGGCTGCCCTTGAGCACGAGAATCACCGCGTGCGAGATCGCGAACTGACGAGCCACCTCGACGCGGTTATGAAGTATGTCCTCAATCTTCTGGCCCATGAGCCGCGCCATCTCGCCGGGATGCGGCGTCAGGATAAGCGGATGCTCACGGCTGCCGGCGACGTTCTCGGCCCACGGCACCAGGGCGTTGAGCGCGTCGGCATCCAGCACCATCGGGCGCTCGCGCTGCACCACCAGCGTCCGCACAAAAGCCCGCGTTGTCTCTTCCGATGAGCCGAGCCCCGGCCCCATTGCCACCACGTCGCGGGCCGCCGCCAATTCCATCGCTCGCTCCGCCGCTTCCCTGGAAACGGCTCCCAGAGCCGTCTCTGCCAGCGCCTCAGTCATGCACTCGCTGATGACGTGAGCGGCGACGACCTTCTGCGATGATTCGGGCGTGGCGACGGTGACCAGCCCCGCGCCGCTGCGCATGGCCGCTTCGCCTACCATGCAGGCGGCGCCGGTTTTGCCGGACGAGCCGGCGATGACCAGCACTTTGCCGGCATCGCCTTTGTTGGCCTGCGGGCCGCGGCGCGAGGCGGCGAGCCACCGCGCCACCTCATCGGCTTCGACGAGATTCAACTGTGAGCCGCACCCAGCGATCAATTCATCGGGCGAGCCGATCTGCCCAACAATCAGCGTGCCGTTGGCTTCGCAAGCAGGCGGCAAGACGTTCGCCACTTTCGGCGCGGTGAAGGTGACCGTAAGGCGGGCGCGCACCGCCGGGCCGATCAATTCCGCCGCATCCGAGGCGATGCCCGAAGGCACGTCAACGGCGACGACCGGCAGGCGCTCGCCGAGTGTGTTGATCAGCTCGATGGCTTCGGCATATAAGCCTGCTGCCGGTCGCGTCAGGCCGGTGCCGAATATCGCATCGACAATCAGGTCAGGCGGATTCATCGCCGCGGCGTCGCGCAACTGCTCGGCGCTTTCAATCTCAACCAGTCGCAATTGCTTTGATGATGCGGCGAGCGCGCGGACGACTTCAAAGTTGGTTCGGGCATCGCCGCGCGCATCGTCCACGTGACCGAGCAGCAGCACATCCGCCCTTGCGCCTCTGCTCACCAGCAATCGGGCGATTGCCGCGCCATCGCCGCCGTTGTTGCCTTTGCCGCAAAAGATCAGCGCCCGCCGCCCAGCGATAGCGCCGAACTTCTTCTCAACCGCTTCAACCGTGCGCGCCGCGGCGTTCTCCATCAGCAGCGCGCTCGGCACTTTGTAATTTTCAGTCGTCAGCCGATCCACGTCGCGCATCTGCTCGGCGGTGAGTATCTTCATAGAAGCGATGATAGGCGAGCGTCGAGAGAGAGTCAAAAACGATAGTTGCTCAAGGCTTGCGCAGCGGAAGCTTCATTGCTTCTTTTAAGACGCGCTTGATCTCGCCGGTTTGCGGGTCCCAGAAGACGATCTCGTTGTTGCCGGTCGCCGCTGCCAGCGTCGCGCCGTCGGGAGAGAAGGCCACGGCGCGCACGGCGATTTCATGGCCTTTGAGCCGGCGCAACGCTTTGCCTTCGGGCAGGCTCCACAGCCGCACCGCGCCGTCGTCGCTGCCGCTCGCAAGCAGGCGGCCATCGGGCGAAAAGGCGACGGTGTTGACGGCGGCTTCATGGCCCGTGAGCGGCTTCAACAACGCGCTGGTCTCCGTGTTCCACAGGCGCACGGCCTTGTCCGCGCCGGCGCTTGCCACCCAGCGGCCATCGGGCGAGATGGCCACGGCGTTGATGGCGGCGTGACCGATCATCGAACGGATCATCGTGCCGGTAGCCACATCCCATAACTTGACTGTGCCGTCCACCCCGGCGCTCACCAGCCGCTGGCCATCGGGCGAAAACAACACGCTCGTTGCCGCGCCGTGATGCGCGGCGATCTCTGAAGTGAGCCTGGCGGTTGCCGCTTCCAAGACTTGCAGCGTACCCTTTGCGGTCGCCGCCGCCATCCACTTGCCGTCGGGCGAAAAGCTGAGCGATGCAATCGCGCCATCATTGCCGGCGATCTCTAGCCGAGCTTCCATCGTCGCCGTGTCCAGTAGCATGATGCCGCCGCCTTGCTCGCCCAGTGCCAGCCGCGCGGCGTCGGGCGAAAAGGCGAGGCAGGTGAAGGCGCTTTCGCCGCCCGCCGACTGTGTGCGCAAGGTCGCGGCGCGGGCGTCCCACAGCTTCACGCCGCCGCTGTCGCTGAGGCCGGCCAGTGTCGCGCCGTCCGCCGAAAAGGCGAGCGCGATGACCGCCTCTGCGGAGACCACCAGCCGTTCAATGTTCAGCATGTTCGCCGCGCCGGGCGTTGCGCCGGTCGGGGCGAGGAATCGCTGCTTGAGCGCGCCGGTGGCGCTATTCCACAGGCTGACGGTCGTATCAAGAGTCGCAAAGGCGATCATCTGACCGTTCGCGCCAAAAGCGCCGACCACGGCAGGCTCGTCGCTTTTGCCGGACCATTGCGCCTGTCCCGTCTCGCTGTCCCAGGCCAGCACGCACAGGCTGCCATAAACGCTGCCGACCATCAGATAATCTCCCGGCTTGGTGATGTCCCCCGTCCGGTTGAACGCCACAATCGTTCGACTGTCTGCCAAGTAGACCAACGCATCGATTGCATGGCGATTGCTCTCGGCTGCGGCTGGCAAAAGACGCCGGGTGACCATGACGCCATTCGCCTGTCGTTGCCGCACCGCCTGGCCCGCGGGCAGCGACGCGTGGTGTGCAATGATGGCGCGCTGGAGCTTCCCCGTCTGTGTGTCAAAGCAGCAAATCTGATGAACCAGCTCGCCCGCCTTTACCCCCGACAGGCTGAGCGCGAGCTTTCGACCGTCCGGTGAAAAAGCGAGGTGCTGTAGCTCGTCGAGGCGAGACTGATTTGCCGCATTCATCACGCCATAGTCGAGCCAGTAGTCTTTGGCCTCCGGTATGATGTCAACGTCTTTCGGTTCTTCAATCGTCAGCCGCTCGGTGAGAGCAGGACAGTTATAGATTTTTACTTCGCTGCGGGGCGTGCCGTAGATGAGCTTGCGGACGGCGAGCGTGTTGCCATCCGGCGAAAACGCCAGCCCGCCGACCTGTGCGCGATAGTTCTCTTTGTTCAACACCGCGCCGGTCTGCACGTCAAACAGTTTCATGGCCCCCGGCGCGATCCATTCGCTGCCGATGACGGCGAGGCGCTGGCCATCAGGCGAAAACGAAGCGATGGCGATATCCGCGCCGAAAGCCTGCTTCGCCCAGCGCAACTCGCCCGTGCTGACATCCCAGAGCCGGATGAAGCCTTCGCCATCCTCAAGCCCTGATGTGGCCATTTTCTTCGGGCGGTCGGTCTTGACTTCCCAGGTCGTCGTCGCCAGAAATCGACCGTCGGGCGAAAGGCTGATCGCGCGCAGCCGCGCGCCAAAGTCCGCAAACGTCCGCCGCAGTTTGCCGCCGTTGGTCTCCCACACTTCGACCTGATCGTTGGCCAGCGTCGGGTCTTCGTCTGAGGCCCGAAGCCCGCTGAGTAGCGCGCCTCTGACCAGCGCCGCAAACTGGCCGTCCGCCGAAAAGACAATCACTTTAATTTTCTGATGAGCCTGTGGCGCAGGCGGGCAAGTTCGCAAACTGGCGGACAACGCCGCGCTCTTGAAACCA
Source organism: Blastocatellia bacterium (assembly GCA_035275065.1). Classification (NCBI taxonomy): domain Bacteria; kingdom Pseudomonadati; phylum Acidobacteriota; class Blastocatellia; species Blastocatellia bacterium. The sequence goes on along the minus strand of DATENM010000065.1, from coordinate 42,912 downwards.
GGCAGCAGGACGAGTGACAGACAGGCGAGCAGCAAACTTGTGGCGCAAGCTGTTAGCTTGCGCATTGGCTCGCGCAAGCTAACAGCTTGCGCCACATCGAAAACTGCTCTATACACATCGCACTCCGGGGTGCAGAGAATCTACTCTCCCATCTGCGGTCTGCTACTTTACCACACCTTTCCAGTACTGCGCGGCGCGATCCGTCACGGCCGGCAGATCGTCGGCAAGCAAGTAGCCGCCTTTGATCAACTCGTTGGCCGCCTGTTCGATCTGGGCGAGGTAATGCTCGCGGTCGCCATAACGTTCTTCGATGGAAAGGCGCGGGTCGCCTGCGCGCTCGCGTTCGGCTTTGGTTTTAGCGAAGGGAATGAACGAGCCGGCGAAGTCAGCCAGTTGATCCGTCGCGCCGGTCTTCGGGTCGCGCGGGTTCCATCCCGTGTAGGTCGCGAGCGGCACGGCGACTTCGGGCAAACGAACGCCGCCCAGGTCTATGCCATCGCGATCAACCTGTGGAACGTACATCACAAACGCATGGCCGACCTTTGGCGGCTCAAGCGTGGCGATGCCCCTGGACTTGAACTGCGGCCCGTAATCAACGCGGTAGGCTTCGTGAATGGCGCGCGTGAAATTGATGCCGGGAATCTTCGGAAAAGCGACCGCCTCGGGCCGCGCGAGGGTCTGGTCGCTCAGGCGCGGATAACGGCTCACCGGCGGCAGCGCGCCGGCTCTGGCCCACCGGTCGAGCGCGACGATCAAGGCGCGCATCGCCCAGGTGTAGTCGTTCGGACTGGTCAGGTTCTGCGTGCCATTCGTCCGCGGCGGGAACGGCGACGGGCCGTGCTGGCCGCCCACGAAGTAATAGATGCGCACGTTGTCCGGCAGCGGCGCGTCCTTGCCGTCAAGCGTCGTGTGAATCAACGCCGCGGCGCGGCCCCAGTACTCATAAGAAGAGAAGGTATAAAAAATCTTCGGCAGCGGTTGTTGCTTCGCGTGCGTCAGCAGGCCGTCGCGCTCACCGGTCAGCGGGTCGCGTTGCTCAAGGTCGGTGAACGGAAAGACGTCTGTCGGGTAAAAGAAGGTCGAGTACTGGCTGGCGTCGCGCGACGCTTCACCAAAGCGATAATTGAAACTGCCGCGCCCGCCGCCGGCAACGTGCGCGTCAATGGCGTCGAAAACTTTGCGGTCGCCTTCGTCAGCGTTGAAGCCATCATATAGAAAATGTCTGAGAAACCGCCCTGATTGCGAGATGCCGAAGCCGATGGCGCGCGTGACCGCGAGCGCGTCGTTCTTGTCATACTTGAAAAACGCCACTGCATCACGCACCGCAGCCAGCCCCAACCCGACGACCACGGGGTTCTCGGCGCGGTAGACGACTTCGTAAATCTTGCCCGGCTCGAAGCCGCCTTTGAGGTAAAGGGAACTGGCATCGCTCACCGGCTGACCATTGACCAGGCGGGCGAATTGCCACTGATCACGCGGCACCGCGCGCCGCCCGCCCAGGATTGAATCGCGCACCGTCAATGTATAGCTCGCGTCGTCGAGGTCAAGCGCCGGGTAAGGTTTCTGGCCGCGGTGGCCGAGCGACGTGTCATACACTCTGGTCGAGAAGACGAAATCGGCGCGCACCAGACCGCGAATCGGCTTGCCGTTGTCGGTCGCGACCGGCGCGATCAGGCGCAGCAGATTCGGCTCATCCGGCACGTCGAACTGCCAGCCGACCCAGACCAGCGCGAAGCCTTGCCGCAGCAGAAAGCCATCGCCCATCTCTTCTTCGCTCATTGGATCGGGCGAGCTGCGGGCATGATTGAAGAAACGCAGCAGCGCCTTGCCGCCGCGATTCGGAATCTCGACCAGCGCCGCGCCGTTGCCGCGGCTTGCGTCTTTCGGCCTGAGAATGAAGAGATCAGCGGTGAACTCGACCATGCCGCGGGCGTTGCGCGGCGCTTTGTCGAGATCAACGATCTGGCGATTGCGCGCCGCCGTCGGGTCTACCTCGAAGTAGAGCTTGCCGACGATCTTCTCGTATGGCCCAGCAGCGCCGAACGTCTTGCCGCCAGCGACGTCAGCGCGCGAGATGATTTCAAGGCGCGTGACTTTCGCATGCGCGGTCACCGCCAGAAAGGCGAGCGCAAGCAACAGAGAAACTGTCCGCATGATTTTCATTACGTTCCTCCGGGTTGGCATCAAGTGACGATCAGGTTCAGCCACTCGTCAACGGTGACGGTGCGCGCCGCCGGGATCAGCGTCGTCGAGCTATATTCGCTGATGATGGCCGGCCCTTGCAGCTTGAGCCCGGCAGTGAAATCGTCGCGCACATAAACCGGCACGCGCGCGGCGCGCTCGTTGAGATAGACCTTCACTTCGTGGCGCGGCGCGACTTTGTGCCGCTGGCTTGATGCGCGGCGCAGACGCGGCTTGTCTGTGACGCCGGTGGCGCGCACCCGCAGCGAGACAATCTCGGTCGCGCGCTTGGCGTCGGCGTAGCCATAACGCTCGTGGTGCGCCGCGTGGAAACGCGACTCGAAGCGATTGCCCCACGCCACATCAATCTCGAACGACTGGCCGACGTAGCGCATAGCCAAAGACCGCGCCAGCTTGATGCGATTGGCGGCGAAGCCTTCGCGCTTGATGTCGGTCGTCGCTTCGCGTTCGAGCTGCGCGAAGCCACGCTCTATCGCCCGGCGGTCGTGAGCGGCGGTCTTCAGCATCACCGTGCGCGAATAGTCTTTGACCACATCGCCGAGCAGCACGCCGAGCGCCGACAGCGTGCCGGGCGAGCGCGGAATGAAGACCCGCGGAATGCGCAAAGCGTCGGCCAGCGCGCAGACGTGCAGCCCACCGGCGCCGCCGAAGCTGACCAGCGTGAACAAACGCGGGTCCTGGCCGCGCTCGACCGAAACGACGCGCAGGGCCGATTCCATGTTGGCATTTGCCACGCGCACGACGCCGAGCGCGGCTCGCTCCAGCGTGACGCGGCGGGCGCTGTGCGCAGACATTGCCGCCGCCAATCGCTTCAGGGCGGCGCGCGATCTTTCGACATCGAGCGGCATCGCGCCGCCGAGCAGATCATTGCCGCCAAAGCGGCCGAGCACGAGATTGGCGTCCGTCACCGTGACCGCTTCGCCGCGACCATAGCAGGCCGGGCCGGGGTCTGCGCCCGCCGATTCGGGGCCGACGCGCAGTGCGCCGGCTTCGTCAACGCGGGCAATCGAGCCGCCGCCGGCACCGACCGTGTGAATGTCTATGATGGGCACGGCGACCGGCAAACCGGCCACCAGAGCCTCATTCGTGGTGCGCGCTGCACCGCGACAGAGGGCGACATCGGTTGACGTGCCGCCCATGTCGAAAGTGATGATGTCACGGATGCCGGCAGCCGCCGCGACTCGCAACGCCCCGACGACCCCGCCTGCCGGCCCTGAAAGAATGGCGCGCACCGGCTCGCTTGCCGCCACGCCCGCCGACACCGAGCCGCCGTTTGATTGCATCACGCGCAGCGGGACGGAGGAGGCAGGAGGCAGGAGGCAGGAAGCAGTAGGCAGGCTTGACTTGTGGCGCACCGCATAACCTTTCTGACTCTTTGCCGCCGACCTCTGGCTGGATTTCTGCTCTCGAAGGCTTCCTGATTGCATCTCACTGCTTCCTGCTTCCTGCCTCCTGCCTCCTGTTCCTAGTCCTTCCATCAGCGCGCGCAGGTAGCGCGACATGATCGGCACCAGATAGGCGTTGATGACGGTCGTCGAAGTGCGCTCATACTCGCGATACTCAGGAAGGATGCGGTGCGACAGCGACACAGGGATGTCTAATGTGGCGAGCGCCTGTGCCACCATCTGCTCGTGTGCCGGGTTGGCAAAGGAAAAGAGCAGACAGACGGCAACGGATTCAACCGGCGGGCCGGCTTGATGAAGCTGACTGATGATCCGGGCGAGGCCGCTGCGGTCGAGCGGCGTGATGATTTCCGCATCCGGCCCGGTGCGCTCGTCGAGGCCGAATCGCCGCGCCCGCGCCACCAGCGGCGCCGCCCGCGTCACCATCAGGTTGTAGAGTTCGGGCCGCGCCTGTCGGCCTATCTCGATGACATCCTCGAAGCCGGCTGTGGTGATGAGCGCCGTGCGCGCACCTTTGCGCTCAAGCAAGGCGTTGGTGGCGACGGTCGTGCCGTGAACGATTTCCGTCGGCGCGCCACCGCTTTCATTGAAGACTTGCGCCAGCCCTTCGAGAATGGCGCGGGCCGGGTTGTGCGGCGTCGAAGCGACTTTGAAGGAGGCCAGGCGAGCGCCGCGCGCGACCACGAAATCGGTGAAGGTGCCGCCGGTGTCAATGCCGACTCGGATGAATTCAGGCAAGCAGGTGTTCTCCTTCGGGCATCAGGGCAGCCGCGCCGGCTGCCCCCGGGTGAATGCGAAGGAGTAACTATACAATCAAACCGTCGCGTTGTTGATATTGACGAGGTGAATTTTGAAGTTGAGCGTTTCGCCGGCGAGCAGATGATTGGCGTCGAGGGTGATCTCGTCGTTTTCAATATCGATGATGCGCACGGGCAGGCTCTGTCCCGAGGGCAGCTCAAGCTCAAGCGTCATGCCGATCTCCGGCGACATGCCTTCGGGGAACGCCTGGCGCGGCACGACGCGCACCAGTTCTTCGTAATATTCGCCGTATGCCTGGTCGGGTGCGATGCTGATGTCGCGGGTCTCGCCGACCTCCATGCCGCGCACGCCATCGTCGAAGCCCTGAATGACTTCGCCGGAGCCGACCGTGAAGCTGAGCGGGTCGCGACCCTCGCTGGAATCGAACACCGTGCCGTCGTCGAGCGTGCCGGTATAGTGCAGGGAAATGTTGTCGCCTTCTTTGACTTGGCTCATTATGTCCTCCGAAAAAAAACATAGCATACGCCCACGAAGCTGTCCAAAATATGCGATAGCAGGCCCGAATTATATCAATGAAACTTTTCCGCGTTGCCGGAGTTGCATTCAAGTAAGCCGCCGACGCGCGTCGAAACCGAGGCGTTGTGCAAAGCGGCGGCGCACGGGTAGGATTGATCTCATGCCGCAAGTGCGGCAACAAGTCATGGGGAATTTCGGCAAACCGATTTTATCATTGCTCATCGCCTTGCTGGCCGCGTCAACCACGGCGCGCGCCCAGGATCAGGACGAGCCGATCAAGCTGAAAGCCGACCTGGTTTCGCTGACGGCATCGGTCTCGGATCGCGGCGGGCGGCCGCTGCGCTCGTTGAAGGCGACGGACTTCACGATCTATGAGGACGGCGCGCGCCAGCGCATCGAGCATTTCGCCGCCACCGAAGAGCCTTTCTCGCTGCTGCTGCTACTGGACATCAGCGGCTCGACGCGCGACGACATTGAATTGATGAAGCGGGCGGCGCGCAACTTTCTCGCCGAGCTGCGCTTTGACGACCGTGTTGGCGTCATCGTCTTCAGCCGCGATGTCGAGATGATCGGCGAGTTCACAGACCCGCGCGCCCGCGTCATTTCGGCCCTTGAGCAGATCGCGACCGCGCCGGGCAGCGCCACGTCGCGGTTCTCGAACGCCACCGGCACGTCGTTTTATGACGCCCTGTACCTCGCGCTTCAGGACAGCCCGCTGCAACAGATCGAAGGCCGCAAAGCCATCGTCTGCATGTCGGACGGCGTTGATTCGACGAGCATGAAGACCTATCAAGCCATCGCGCCGCTCGTCGAGCGCTCGGAAGTTTCACTCTACTTCCTTGAGCTAAACACCGAAGCGGCGACGCTCGAAGGCTTGCTCAAAGACCGCTCGGACCCCGATCATCTGAATTTCTCGCCCGGCCAACTGGCGCGCTACTTCGACGAGTTTGACAAAGATTCGCCCGACCGCCTGCGCCCGCGCGAGACGCTGTCGCCGCTGGTGAAGCGCGAGATCAACACCGGCCTTTACGACATGGCGCGGCACCAGATGAGCGAGATGGCGACGCGCAGCGGCGGCCACGAGTATCCGGTGAAGACGCTCGCCGACCTGAGCGGCGTCTATAAGCAGATCGCTGACGATTTGCGCTCGCAGTACTCCTTGAGTTATTACCCGACGAATCGCCGCCACGATGGCACCTGGCGGCAGATTCGCGTCGAAGTCAAACCCGCCGGCGCGGTGGTGCGCACACGCTCGGGCTACCGCGCGCCGGAGAAGTGACGCGGCGACGCGTCGGTGAATCTTATGGCTCTATTGCTCAGAGAACGACACGTCAGCGAGTTGCTCACCATCGAGACGGCGCTCGAAGCGGTCGAAGAGGTGTTGCGCGATCAGGCCACGGGCCAAGCGACCAACCGCCCGCGCTATCGCGTTGCCATGCCGGCTTCGCAACTGCACGTTATGGCAGCGGGCGACAAACGGCTCGGCGTTTATGGCTTGAAGACCTATACTGCGTCGCGCAAAGGGGCGCGGTTTCTGGTGCTGCTCTATGAGGCGGCGAGCGGCGATCTGCTGGCGATGATCGAAGCCGACCGCTTGGGGCAGATGCGCACCGGCGCGGCTTCGGGCGTCGCGACGAAATACATGGCGCGACCGTCGGCGGACGTGCTCGGCGTCTACGGCAGCGGCTGGCAGGCCGAGAGCCAGGTCATGGCGGTCTGCGCCGCGCGGCAGCTTCGACAGGTGCGCGTCTACAGCCGCCAGGCCGAGAGGCGCGAAGCCTTTGCCCGCCGCATGGCATCCCTCGTGCGCTGTGAAGTCGTCGCGGTCGCCGAGCCGGAAGCGGCGGCGCGCAGCTGCTCGATCATTGTAACGGCGACCACATCGCGCGAGCCTGTGCTGCAAGGCGAATGGGTCGAGCCGGGCACGCACATCAACGCCGCCGGCTCGAACTTCTTATCGAAGGCCGAGATTGATGTCGAGACGGTGCGCCGCTCAGCGGTGATCGCCGTAGATTCGATTGAGCAATCGCGACTGGAAGCCGGTGACCTGCTGCCGGCCCTTGATCGCGGCGTCATCACCTGGGAATCGGTCACCGAGCTGGGCCGCATCATCGCCGGCTCCGACCAGGGCCGCACAAGCGACGACCAGATCACGCTGTTCAAATCAAACGGCATCGCGCTTGAGGATATCTCGACCGCGCTGCGCGTTTACCACCTGGCCCGCGAGCGCGGCGTCGGCGAAGAGATCACCTTGTGGTCGGCAAGCTAGTCGCTAGACTAATCGAAAGACCGGCTGATTCTGCAACCTTTGCGCGCCGCCTGCTATTGTTTTGCACATTAAGTGCCATGATGTATTTTGGCGGAATTTTCGCGGAAAACCCGGAAAGTCAATCACTTAGGGCGCACTCAGCCCGCTTGGCCGTTTGCACAATTGCTGTCATGATCTCAGCCGCCCCAGCCCGCGTTTGCATAATTTCCGTCATGCCGAAATCCGCGCCGGTCGCCATCTGGTCAAGTGCTGCGCAGCCTGGTCGCTTTATGATTCGAGTTTTTGCCTTTGATAAACCTCGCCGGTTTGCCTGTTGAAAAGCCAGATTTCACGCACATTCACCATTAGACATCTCTCGGTGACTATGTATTCTTCAGGCTCGGAGATTGTAGGCTCTGAGTGGTAGATATATTCAAATGTCATAAGGGGCACAATCTTTGAAATCGCCAAATCGCATACAAAAAGAACGCTCAAAGAAGGCTTTAATCTATAAGCTTCTGCTGGGGCAACTTTTAATTCAAAATGCCAATCAGGAAGTTTTTTGTTGTCAGCGATCTTATAGCTTATTCGGCGAGCACGCTTGACCCTCACCTTTCTTCCAAAGGAATTTGAGGCGATGTAATAGCTAATCGAATCCTTGCTATCCAGTAGCGGATAAGAGCCTCCGACCGTTCTGGAAAGCTTTTGCAGCTCCATTGTGACGTAATGAGAAGTAAATTCGCATTCGAAAACGCCTAATGAATAGCCTGATACTTTTAGGGTTCCGGCGTCAGCATCATACTTAACCCAGCCTTTATCGATCTCCGGGTCATATCTAAAAGCGTATTGCTTTTTCCCAGCATGTTGAGCTAAACGAGCAAAATATTCACCGGTTTTCTCATATTCTCCCCTTGGAGGAGTTAAGGCTTTAATTGCAAGGTATACACCTTCAATATAGTGACCTCTGAAATTGGCAGGAAGTTTATCAATGTTTGAATCAAAGGGAGATGTTATATACCCAGAGACCGGCGACAGCCTGCGAGTAGGTTTGCTGCTTTGTGCTGAAATCGTAGTGTCAGAAGCAGTAATAATTAGGGCAAGAAGTATTGCAATGATCCTTTTCATTCATTTCTCCTTTGCGTGCGTCGGGCCGCAGCTCGGCTTCGTGATGTGATGGGGTATTCAAACGAATACCCCATCAGAATAAGCCATCATTTACCATGAGTGATGGCTTATTAGTATATTATTGACTGAATTGAATTTCCATCGAATTCTCCTAACAAAGAGCCAAAGGAATAACCCATCAATAACCCATCAGTGAAAAATGATGCGGAAAGAACCATAACCGCCTCTTCTGGTTTTAACTTGTTTTGGCGTGCATTTTTTGATATAACGAGCCTGCATAAAGGCACAAAAATACTAAGCTGCCGAGTAAGACGGTAGCGAATTCAATCAGACAAGTCAGCGCCGTGCGACTACTATAATTTGTAATTTATGCGCGCAATCTAGCCCGCAGCCGAAACGCTAAGCCTATTATCAAGGTGACTGAGCCATAGTCAAAGCCGGCATTATTCGGAGTCCTCTGATGATCATAATTAAGACCCTCAGCGGCATATTTCCCGATGCTAGCGCGGTGTCGGAGCGGCAGTTGCCCGGCACGAATGCAAACAGGCTGCTCGCCTGGATCGCATATGCAGTTGGGAGCACAGCCACAATCGCATTCCTCGCCACCGGGGAATACATGGCCAGCTAGTGCTACCGACATGAATGGAGCCGAAGAGTTTACGCCCTGATAAGGCGTGAAACAAACCGGGAGAAATACGATGCATGCAGCAAACAACAATCTCTTAAGCATAGAGGTTCCTTTCAGGTTTCAACGGTTTGTGAGCCTGATTCGCCCATCGTCATCTTTCATCCGATGGCTCACATGCATACTGAATCAGGGCGGAAAAGATGAGCAGGTTGAACGTCTAATCAATCTAGCAGATTATACCTATACTCAACGTCGATTCGATTTACTTGAACAGGTCGGGATACTCTTACATCAAATAAGCAATAAAAGAGCAGGGGAGTATTATCTTGCGCTGGTGGCGAAAAACAAAGGCTATGTTGACGAGTCGCTATTATTGTTAGACAGGGTGGTTGAATCAAGTGATCAGCGATTTAGGGCAAGGGGTTTTATGACGTTGGGCAGTATATGTTTTCAGGAAAACAAACTAGCAGATTCCTTCACCTACGAACTTATGGCTTTGGAAACGGCAAGAGAAGGCAACTGCGATCCGTTTGTTGCTGTGGAAGCGCAAAGGTCGATTGCGCTATTCAGGAGCCTAGATGGAGATCGCCGACAAGCTATTACAGTTTTAGAAAACCTCTTTCCCTTAGTACGCATATTTTCACGACAGCAGCCGCTTCTTTATTACCAGTTTCATAATTCATATGCGGTTGAATTAGGGGGGGTCGGAAGGCATCACGAAGCTCTCAGCGCAATCGGTATCGCCCTTGCGTCTCGATACGCTTCTGCGTATCCTGAGTGGCAAGAAACGCGCGCCGAATTGGTTGAAAGGGGCAAGCGCGCTTCACGGTCGGTTGTAGAAGTGGCAGGTGAATTAACACGAGCGGTGAATGTCGTACGGCTTGATGAGTGGTCGCACGACCAAGCTATAAGTGACATTCCTGGCAGTGGAACAGATACCGGAAAAAAAGTCCTTAAATGGAAGATCGAGATGGCCAAGCAACCTAAGAGCGAAGCCGAGAAAGAATCAAGCGGCCCGAACTTCAAACGCCTTTCCCGGCCCGAAAAAGTGAATTATCTAGCCCGCGAAATTCTAAAAGACGAGCTTTCGGAAGAGGCTTTAAATGAGTTGATGGATAACATGGAAAAACTTAGAAGTACGAAGACGCAAGAAACTAAGTAGATCAACGATCTGATGACGCGCGGTTCAATCCCTTTGCTCCCCTTTTTTCTTTCCTCAAAAGATTCTTTGCTTCATCTAAGAAGTATTCAATCAAGGCATCGCGCCTTATTTCATCGAGGTTCACCACTCCATCCTTGATAGCCTTTACTATTGTCCTTTCTTTTGGGCCTTCACCTGTAAGTAGCCAATGAATTGACACGTCTGTAGAATTAGCAATCTTCATCAGCTCTTCAGCTTTGGGTAATCGCCCGGAAAGATAATTCTTCGCGCCTTGATAGCTAAGCCCTACTTTTCTTTGGATTTCAGCCGGCTCATCTGTCCCGCAAGCTTCAATAAGTCTTGTGACGAATTCAACGTTTTCCACGTTTGTTGATGTTTGTGTTGACCGTTTTAACATATTTGTGTAATATCTCCGCCGAGATAAATGTCAAAATTTTGACAAGGGGAGAATATCAGTGACACCTGATCTGGTCAAGATTTACCTCATTACGCAGAAAATCACTCAGACTGACATCGCTAAGGCGATCAATCGTGAGCCTAATGAGGTGGGGCGAACACTCAGCGGCGAGCGACGCAATGAGAAAATCCGCGCTGAGATTGAAGACTTTCTTGGGGTCAAGGTATTCGACGTTGAGTTCGATACCATTGTCGCGCTAAGGAAGAGCGGAACGGCCTAAAGTGGAAATCTGGCTTACTGCAAAGGATTTGCTGGGATTGGGTGCGAAGCCCGCGACCATTTACCGCAAGACCGCAAGCGGTGAATGGGTTTCGCGCCGCGCGAAACCCAAAGGGCCCGGACAGCCATCGAGAGAATACCTGCTCGACTCATTGCCCGCAGACATTCAGCTCGCCTGGGCAAAACTTGACGGCGAGCGGCGAGCTGGCGCGGCTCCTATCGGGATAGACGATGAGACATCAAGCGGGAGTCCTACGGCGCTCGATTCACGCCTCTCGGCATTAGTAGCCGCGCTTTCGCGCTTCAGCCCGCCGCAATACACCCTGGAAGAGAAGGACGCGGTACAGCGCCGTTGCGTCGCACTCGGCAAGCTTTGTGACCAAGCCATCGCACTGATCGCCCGCCTCAAGAGCATCTCGGTCGTCTCACCCGGATCGCGCGAAGCTGGCAAAGATCGCGCTTATCATCCCAACCTGGCGCAGCTCGCGGCGCGCTCGGCATCAACGGATTCCCTTTACCTCGAAATGTACCCTTCGGCAGCAAAGCCGCTCTCAACTTCAACCTTCCTAAGACTCATTGATAAGTATCGGACGGATGGCCCGGTCGTATTCATTCCAAAAGGTCAAACCCTTTCACCGGACAATGACAAACGCTTCTTAAACGTGCCTCAAGAGGCGGTTGATTGGCTTCATTCAAATCTCAAATCTTATGAGAAGGCATCGTTGACCGAGTTCGGCAGGGCGTGGCTTGCCGCCGCCGGGCGCAAAAACTGGAAGCTGCCCTTTGCTGATCATCGGCCTGGTGCGAAGGATTCCTGCTACACGTGGCTCTATCGCTGGCGGCAGAAAGTGCCGGCGACGACCGTGACGATGATCACAAAAGGCGAGCGCGGATTTGAAGCTACCTATGCATGGATTCAGCGCCAGTATGAAGACCTGAAGCCGCGCGATGGCTTTACGATGGATTGGCGCATCTTCGACATGATGTGCTGGGTGCCAGCCAAAAAAGGTGGCGGCAAGCCGGCCCTAGTGCGGCGTTGGTTCTGTCCGGTGCTTGACCTGGCCAGCCGCGCGATCTTCGGATTCCACATTGATGACCGCCCGTCGGCGCGGGGCGTGACGCTCGCTTATCTCAACGCAATCGGGGATGCCGCTTGGAAGACCGAGCCGGGGCTCGAACTGCTGCGCGGGATGCAGCGGTCGCGCGATGGGATGCAGGCATTTGTCCATTTTGACAATGGCAAGGATTTCCGCGCCAAATCCATCGAAGGGCGAATGATCCAGGTTTCACGCTTTGATCTTGAAGACGCCCTGGCTGTGGCGCTGAATGCGCAAGATGTCGGGCTTGCGGCTGAAGTGCAATTGAGGATTCGCCATGCCAAACCGTTTAACGCGAAATCGAAAATCATCGAGACCTGGTTCCGCATCATCGCCGAGTGGGAAAAGACCCAGCCCGGCTACGCTGGAAACAAGCCGGAAAACAGGCCGCACTACTTCAAAGCCGCCGTGCGGCTTCACGAAGCGTTCTGCAAGCGCAAGGATGGTAGCCTTGCGGACTACAAGCAGTTGCCTGAGTTGTGGCGTGAAGCCTTCGACCGCAACAAGGAAAAATACAAAGTCGGGACGCCGTTCCTCAGCGAAGACGATCTGAAAGCCGGTTTCACCTCTCGCCTGCTCGAATACCTGCACCGGCCACACGGTTCATTGATGGATGACATCGGCGAAATGTCGCCGCTCGATCATCTGCGAATGTATGCCGACACGCCGCACATGATGACGTCGACAACGACGGCGGCATTGCTGATGACGCCGATGCCGGCGACGGTTCGCGGGGCGATCATCACGATCCAATGGAACCGAGAAAAATTCTTCTACAAAGAAGTGGCCAGCGATTTGAGCGACGGCGGCGCACTCTATCGCCTGCCGCAAAGCACCAAAGTTGAGTTCCGGGTTGACGACAACAATCGAGGCCGGGGAATGGTGTTGACCGGCGGGACGCCGCTGTGCTGGGTCGAGAACAAGGAACTGCTGGGCTGGAACGCGACAGCAGAGGATTTCAAGCGCGCTAACGCCGAGAAGAAATTCGCTCGCAAAGTGGCGAATGAATTCTTTGAGACGCAAACCAACCCTGCCGATTGGCGAGACATTGCGGCAGAGCGAATGCCGGAAGCGTTGCCCATTGCAGTCGGCGCGGGCGATGTATTCGATCCTTCTGAATCGGACGATCAGCCTCCAGGATCGGTGACTGTGATAACGCGCTTTGACCGCAAGTCACCCGACGCGCCAGCACGGCCCGCATTACTCTCACCCCTGCGCGTTGTTCCCGATCCACTGCAAGAGCGAGACGACTTCGATTCATTGAAGAGCTTCGACAGCGGCGCTGATACGACCGAGATCAAAGCCGAATGGGAGAGATGAGATGCCTTACGAACAGACAGACGTTGAAATCGAAATCAGCGGCATACTCGACCGGCTAGGTAGTGAGATGCAGGCTGCTGCAAAGCGGCTGCGCTTCGCGCCTTACACGAATATCGAAGACTTCCTTGCTCAATCAAGACAAGCATTGCGCCAGGTCAATCTTGCTGGCGCTTCTATGAAAAGGGGCAATTTCAATACGGCTCTCGCGATGCTGCGTTGCATCGAGGTGCCCGAAATCGATTTCACCGACGAAGACGAAGAGGAGCCACGCTTTTGATGCGAAGGTTTTACGCAAAGCGATTACTGCGCGGCATCTGCTCAGGCTGCCCGAATAAGAAGCTGTCAGGAAAGACCCTGTGTGCAGATTGCAGTAAGGCGATGTCGCAGCGGGTCAAGAGTCTCAGAGATGAGCGCAAGGCGGCAGGGCTTTGCATTCAATGCGGCAATTCTCGAGGTGAGAAGGGCACAGCAACTTATTGTGAATTGCACGCGGCGAAGAAAGCGGAAGCGATGAAGAGGGTGATCAAGAAGCGCCTCGCAAGGGGCAAGTGCCGTTGCGGAGCAGAAGTTACTAAATTCAAGAATTGTCTCAACTGTCGCATTGTTGCAGGCAGAGCGGTAGCCCGGCGCCGGGCTGCAAGTATTTCTGGATTCGGCTCGTAATTCGAGCCTGCAAGTTGGTGACGGGCACCCATCGCGAATCAATCGCCAACTCTACTGAGTCATGTAGGGGCAGCGAAGCGGTTGCGAGTTCACCGTTCCAAAGGGTGCCCGTCGCCTGGTCAATGAGGAGGTGAACGATGGGCAGAGGTTGGTGGTCAGCGCGTAAATCAAGAGCCGAAGCCGAAGCCGAGATGGCCCGGCTGGCGATCAACCTCAAGGCGCTGCCTACCGAGATTCTGCGCCTCCTCAGCGCCGGGCAAATTAACAAGTGCTTTGACACTTATCTATCACACGAAACGATTTTGCAATGTAAGAAGAAGATTTTGAAGGCAAAGGAGGGGCAGGCAGTGGCAGGCAAGGGGATGCAGCAACCAATTGCAGAAGACGTGAAGGCGCAAGTCGTGCTGGATCGGATTGCCGCGATCATCACGAAGGGTTACGCCCATCTGGGAGATAACGAGAAGGTCGGTGCCGAGGACGTGCAGATGATGATCTATCGCGAACTGAAAACTTACGACTTATCGCTTTTGACCAGGAATGAAAAAAAGCGACTGCCGAAACAGTCGCCCGCTAAAACTTAATAACCGAAGCTGATCTTAATTCTTACGAGATCGGCTTGTCAAATTGGAGGCTGAATGCAAGCAAATCCAAAACCTAGCTTCGTGACTGAGGTTCGCCGCACAGGCGTGAATTGGGACGAGGTGTTGCGTTCCCGGCTGGTGGTTTTCAAAGAAAAGTATGGCTGGACAAACAACCAGGTCAGCCGCGAGATGCAGCGCTTTTATGGTAGGCAAAAGGGCGACAGTGGTCGCGCCAACAATACGGGGATGGGTCAAAGCACGATCTATAACTACCTGGCGTGCAAATGGGCATCCTCGCAAGAGATGTTGGAGCGATTTGAGAATCGGCTGCGGGGTTGGCTCGATCATCGTGAGGCGAGCGGGAAGACTGAAGAAGTTGACGAAGATGTGACCTCTGCGCGATTGATCCAGCACGGCCTGGCAGAAGCTTATAGCAGCCGTCAATTTGTAACGATCATCGGCCCGTCCGGTATGGGGAAGACGATCATCGCTAAACACTTCGCCAATCTCAACACGCGCGGCGGAATGATTATCGTTGAAGCCTATGACGGTATGACGCCACGCGCATTTTTGGCGGCGATCTGCTCTGCTCTCGGAGATATAGACACCGGCTCCAAAGATGCGCTCATTAAGCGCGCCAGGGGCCTACTCGCTGAACAGCCCAAGCTGCTGGCCATAGATGAAGCGAACTTCTTGAGAGACGAGTCAATCAATCACCTCGTCCACATCTGGAATCAAGCGAAGAGCGGCATCGTCCTCCTCGGCACACAGGAGTTGGAGCTGTCGATCCGGTCTTCGAAGTTGCAGCGCGTCCAGTCGCGGCTAAAGGTTTCGATCACTCTGGGCGTGCTTTCAGATGAGGAGATACGAAGACGGCTTGAAGAAAGCTTTGAGCCGAAAGAGGTCACCGCACAGGTTGTGCAGGTGGCGCGGGCCGGCAGCTTTGGGCGCTATCGTGATCTCGATACGTTGATCAACACCGTCAGCGATAAGCGCGAAGAATACCCGACCGCGACGCTCGAAAAACTCTTCGAGCGATTCTCAACACGGCAGGAAGGCAAAAAGAAGGGGTGAGCTATGGGAGTATTACTCACCGATCCGGGGCTTGCCCTCGCTGATGCTGATTGCCTCTTTGCGGAAGGCATCAGCCATCGCGAACCAACGGTATTCGTTGATCGGCCCGAAGTCGCGCCGCGCGGGATCACTGAGACGATGATCGTCTGCGGGAACTGCGCCGGCGAGGCTGCCAATCCGGTCAAGACATTGCTGACGAAAGCGGGCTGCTGCGCGAGCTGTGGCGGTCGCAGCTATGTCCTTGCCGTCAACCTCGAAGTTGCGCGCCGGGTCGCCCTGGCGCTTGAACAAATCGCATTAGTTTCTTGAAAGGAGATAGGAGTGTTGCAACCACGACAATATACCGTAGAACAATCCCTGGTCGTTTCCACATTATCAAAGGAATACGGAATCGACCCAGACCGGGTTTTCTTTCCTGATGAGAAGAACCCTTCAAAGCCCTGGCTCGGCGCAGATGAATTGCTGGCGATTGCTCGCAAGTCAGACCGATTTATGGAAGTGATCGAAGGGTACGACGACTTCATTCCCGCGCTGAATCAGGTTGTCCATCGCGCTCGCGTGGTGGATCGCGACGGCCACGCCTTCGAGCGTTGCGGCATTGCCACTATCAGCGAGCCGGCACCGGATGGCTCTCCCGCTGACGGGCACAGCCTGGCTGGCTCGCGGGCATTGGTGGCGACTCTTACCGCAGCAGGCTTCAACCCTCTCCGCGGAATCACCAAAGCTCGCGGTCAAGTGATCACTTATGACGACGCCGCCGAGCAGCGTAAGTCACAGTTGCGACAGATTCACGCGCTGGCTGAAGAGGGGGGGCTCATCCTCTACAGCGACGGAGGGCGGGATGATGGCCGATACCGGCAATTCCTGCGTGACCACTTCAACGTTGACTCGGTTACTTCGATGAACGCGACCGAGCGGGCGTCGGTGATCAACAAGCTGAAGCTGTTCAATCAGGGGATCGAAAACCTGTGAGCAAAGCCGCGCTCAAAACTTATCGCAAAGAGATCGGCGACGCCTGGCTACCCTTGGCCGGGCGTCACCGATTGACTTCGCATGAATACCAATTGGTAGCGACATGGTTTTCCGATGGCACGCCGCTGCACCTCATCTTGAAGGCAATCCGCGATGTGGCGAAGCGGGCCAAGGAACAAAATCTGACTGTTTACTCGCTCGGTGTGATTCGAGCCGATCTTGTGAAGCGACAGCGACAAGACGCGAGAGTACATGTTGGGTCACAGCGCAAACACACACAGGTGGACTGGCGAATACATTTTTCTGAATGCCTCCAAGACTTGGGGGATATGGAAAAAGATGAATCCAAATTCGAGCTATTGAAATCACTTTTTACCGATCTTCCAGGATTGACGAAAGATGAAGCAGAAGCCCGATTACAAAGAATTTATAACCCAGAAAGGCAGCAATGAGCGACAAAAAGCACGAAGGCAATGATTGGCGCAAAAAATGGGACAACGATCTTATCTATTTGATCGATCAAGTCGATGAGCCTTTTCGCAGTGGATACCAGGAATTGCTTCTCGACCTTGACCAGCTCTCGCGCGACCAGGCGCAGGAGCGATGGGATGCAATTCAGAAGCTGTCAGAGGAGGGTAAGCAGTGAAGTATATCCGGCGTAGAGACGATGACAAGCGACACACGCACGGATGGGACGTGCGGATTCAATCAATTGGCGCGCGACGAATGTTCAGTGACCGCGAATATGGCAATAGCGAGCGAGCGCTACAAGCGGCAACCAACTGGCGCAACCAGCGGCTGTTCGATGCGGGCATACCTTTGAGCGCCCGCAACGTGGTGACACGCTCGCCGCGCAACTCCAGCGGCATCATTGGCGTCACCGTGGCGAACGAACGCGGAGGCAACTATTACGTCGTCAACTATCCGGTCGAGCCGGGCCGCTCGAAGCGCAAGCGATTCCCCATCCCGGATGACTATGCCGGGGCGCAGCGTGCCCTCAAAGAGGCGGTCGCCTTCCGTCGCGCCCAGGAAGAAAAGCTACACGGACAGACAATCAAGGCAAACTGGCACAAGGCGATAGGCAAAGTATGTCAATGAGGTGCTTATGCTCGTCCGCAAATTTTGTGCATGTGGCAAGAAGCTTGAGCGCGAGGTCGCTGATGAAATGAGTGCCTATCAGACGGTAATGCGCTTTTGGCTTGAGCATAGCGGAAGAGGTCACGGGCCGGTTTCTGGAGGCCAATACCTCAAGATCATTCAGCGCATCATCCAGAGCAAAGCAAGGAAGCGCCAACGTAAACGCGCGAACTCTTACGGGCCGTTATTGAGCCTGACCGAAGTGGAGTAGGTATGGTTTCCCAGCAATTGACCTTATTCGCATCGCCTATGATCTGCTGCTCTAGTTGCGGCGCGATCATACGTGATCTAAATGACCTCCGCGCGCCTTGTTCGAAAAATAATGGGGGGGGCATCTGGTCGCCACGGCTGACTACTTTGCTCTCTACCGCCTCACTGAATCGTCCTCGCTCACAGCAGCCCTAAGCCGATAAATGAGGTGATTATGTCCGCTCAACCTAACCCATCCTCCGCAGCAGCCATGAAAGAACGCCGCCGCAAGATGTACGCGAAGATCAGCCTCGACTGGAAGCAGATGCGGCCCGATCTGCACCACGGATCACAGGAAGCCCGTGACGCGCTGCACGATTTCGCCAGCGCGGAGTTGCGGCTGCCGCCGATTGCTTCTCTGCGGGAGTTGACCATTCCTCAACTAAAGAAGCTTATCGAGGCGATGCAGCGCGAGATCGCCCAGCCACAGATCGCCGGCTTGAACCTGACGGCGTTTGCCGTTCAGGTGCCGGCGACCCAAGCTGCGGCCCAAGCCGCGCCAGGCGAAGTGGTACACCTCTGCTCGAATGAACAAGCCTGGGCGATTGGCCGTGTCTTCAGTTATCTGGGTTGGACTGATGCCGGACGGGAGGCTTTCCTGAAGCGGAATTTTCGACGCACCAACCAGAGGATGCTCACAGTGCGTCAGGCCGGCAGCGCCATCAGGATTTTGTTGAACATCGCCGCTTCTGGCGACATCAAGCTGCGCAAGGGCAAAGACTTCAAAGTGCCGGCGTGGATGATCCGCGCTGAGATTCCCGCATTGAAGCGTCGGATTGGCTTGGAGGCCAAATGAAAGCCTTCGAGTGGATTTGGCGACAATGGTGGGCCTTCGTTTGGGATTGCTCTGAATCAAGCGGGATCGGGCTAGGCAAGGCAGCGCCCTGGGTTTTCTCTCAAATGATCGGCAGGCAGGGAAGGGAGTCAAATGATAAAGATTGAGAAGTCTTGGGCAATGCAGTCTGGAAAGTGCGATGACTGTAACAAGCCTCCGAAGCAAGAAGCGGTTTCCGATTATGTGGTGTGGATTTTGACTTGGGGCGATTATGAGTATGCGCCAACCGTGACCTTATGCACCAGATGCCTAGAGCAATCAAACGACAAGATTTGTGACGCTTTGTTGGAGTTCGCTCACCAATGAAATTGAGGACGTGCAAAGCGGGCCGGCCAACCGGCAAATGGCGCAAGGGCCGGCGCGTCACCAGCTCCACGGAAGTAAGAGTTGGCGTCTTGCTCATCGCCGACTCGCACCAATTTGAAGCCACTAATCTGGTCAAGGTGGCTCAGATTATTAGCCTACCTAAAGGCTTCACTTACACATACGCAACGCCTGCGGGTGATGTGATCAAAGAACCGCTGATGATGGCTCACGAATTCGAGTTGAGCAAAGACGATTTAGTTTTTTACGAGGCTCAGAGATGAGCGATGCCGACGCTTACACCGCTCGCTTTCGATTTCGCTTGGAGCAGGAAGTAAGGATTGTGGCCCTGAAGCTTCCGGGTCGCATCATTGCTAGATGTCAAAAGGTCAATGCGGTGCCCAGCTATGAAGTGATCTGGTGGGCCGATGGGCAACGGCATGATGAATGGCTATTCGAGTTCGAGTTGGGCGAATGATATGAAGAAGCTCCTAAGACTCAAACCACAGCGACCGCTCGGCGAGCTGATCGGCCCGGTGCGGATCATCGAGACTGACCTGTTCGCGCATTTTATTGTTGAGCAAGTCTCAACAGGGAAAGCACTCGGCTGGAGATCGGAGCTTGATGAGGTGATCGGCTACTGCCATCAGAATCTGATCCCGATTCAAAGCGTAGAGCGATTGAACGTGAGCAAGGAGGTTGCTACTGATGTCGGATGATCTACTGGCCTGGCTTGAGCGGGATATAAAGCTGAGGCATCCCGCTTTGCTCAAATTCTCGAAAGAGGCGCTGGCCCTCTATATCGAAAAATGCTCTCTATTTTCTATTGAAATAATTCTCAAGGATTTGGGCGTCTTTGAGGGGTATTTACGCGCTTATCGTAAGTTGGAAAACTCGAAAAGGATGGAGGAGATCAATCACCTCTTAAAAACCGAAACGGATAAGAAAAAGCGCCTCCAGCTACTGGAAGAATTTGAACAATGCTGCCGCCGCGCGGGCATCAAGTTGCGAAAGGGGTAACTGTATGGGTGATAAATCTGGAATCGAATGGACTGATGCAACGTGGAATCCAGTTCGTGGCTGCTCGCGTGTGAGTGAGGGCTGCCGCAATTGTTACGCCGAGCGCGTTGCTGCGAGATTTAGCGGCATCGGCCAGCCCCACGATGGTTTGGCGAAGATGACGCCGAGCGGCCCGCGATGGACTGGCAAATTGCGATTCATTCCTCAGCATCTTGAAGACCCTTTGAGGTGGCAAAGGCCGCGTAGAATCTTCGTCAACTCAATGAGCGACCTGTTCCATGATGAAGTCAGCAACGAAGAGATAGCAGCTATCTTTGCGGTGATGATGGCAACCCCGCATCACATTTATCAGGTACTGACGAAGCGGCCACAGCGAATGCTTGAATGGTTTCAGTGGGCAAGCTCAAGTTCTGAATATGATCCGCGTGAACTCTGTGAGAATCACGGCCTGGACTATGTTGCAGCCTGTCATCTTCAAGCCGATATGTGCGACAAATGGCCGCTGCCAAATGTATGGATTGGTGTTTCCGTCGAAGATCAGAAGACCGCAAACGAACGCATACCTTATCTTCTGAAGACACCGGCTGCCATACGTTTTCTTTCGTGCGAGCCGCTGCTAAGGCGGATTGATTTAGGGCAAGCGCATCCCTGTGGTTACTACTGCGAAGAACCGACCGCCAATTCCGAAGGCGCACATCATGACCACGACTTCTGGACGCCCGGTATCAACACATCAATTAAGTGGGTGATCGTTGGCGGCGAAAGTGGCCCGAATGCGCGACCGATGCATCCTACTTGGGTGCGCTCGCTGCGCGATCAATGCGAGACTGCCGGAGTTGCCTTTTTCTTCAAGCAATGGGGTGAATGGTTGCCTGATGATCAGCTAGACGAACGCAACAGGCGAGACCCGATGATCGGCGAGACCGACATGACGTGGATGCGTGTCGGCAAGAAGAAGGCAGGTCGGCTACTTGATGGCGTTGAATGGAATCAGTTTCCGCAGGTGTTAGAATTCAGTAGAGTTTGATCAGAGGTATAGAAACAATGGCTGATTTTGTCGATGAGTTGCTTAACCAGATCGCAGGCCGTGGTGGTATAAAGCCGCCCCGCGAAGTCGTAGAAAAATGGCTGGTAAAAAAAGGCGTTCGCACTCGCGAAGAACTAAATGCTCAAGCGGTCAACACTGCGAGGGAAGAGATAAAGAAAGTGCTGGCTAGAATGGGGCGAAAAGATGTCTAGCATAGACGAACGAAGTCAATTCGACAGAGAGCTGCGTTGCCCGATCTGCCGCAAGCGGCTTCTCGCAGCCACCTGCGAGACATCCGGCGCGGTAGAGCTACCGTGCAGCCGCTGTAAAAAAATAGTCGTGATTAAAATTCCCATTGCATCTGGTCATGAAGAGGGGTATATTGCTTCAGACATAGAGCGCCAGTGAGCGCCTGAATCGAATTTAGAGGCTCAGGGAAGCCCGTTAGTCCGAAAGGACTGGCGGGCTTTTCTTATTTTGGCAAGGTTGGAGGCAAGCAAAATGATCAAACGTTCTGTAGCGGCAATCGCCGCCTCTCTACTCTGCGCCGCGCTGGTCTCCAGCGCCTGTGACGCGAATCAAGTTCAGAAAGTCAAGAATGCCAGCGCCCGCATCGAGAGAGCTACGGGAGCGGTGATTCAGCTTCTTCCCGCATTCAGAGACGAAGGACTTTTTGACACCGGCGAAGAAGCAAAGATCGCCGAGGGATTGAATGGGGTGAAGCTTGCCCTCTCGCAATTCAATCAACGGGCCGCGAGCTATAAGACCTTCGATGCTACGGCAAAGGTTGACCTCTCGAAAGCTCTGGCGGATGTCACCGCCGCGCTGGCCGTGCTTAATGAACAGGGCGTGCTGCACATCAAAAATCCGAAAGTAAAGGGTCGCGTGCAAATGGCCTTCGTGGCTGCGAACCTGGCCGCTCAAGAGATCGCCGACGCGCTCAACCAGGAGTAGGCGATGGAGGCGCTGAAAGACCTGACACCTTACGCGGCGACGCTTGCTGTTTTCGTGATTATCGTTCGGTTCATTCTTCCGCACTGGAAGGCTGTCAGGCTGGACGATAACAAGGTGCGGCTGGCAGAGCTGGAGGTCAGGATCAAAGAGGCCGAAGTCAGACAGGCCGAGGCGACATCAATCGGGCGGCTAACGGATGTTTTTAAGCAGTCGAGCGAGGCAACCGAGGAACTGAAAATTATGCTGCGGGCAGTAATAACTCAGCACAGAGTGATCGAAGCCCGTGTGCTGGCCCTCGAAACAAAATCACCGAACCCCGTTGACCAGGAGAGGAAGTGAAAAGTCTGGACCAAATCCAAACCGAAGAGACGCGGCGCTGCATGTTGGTCGTGCTGAATGAAGCCGGCTCGGCGCTCAGGGCCAAGCGGGTTCGCGCGATCATGGACAGCCTCAACAGCTCGACCTCCTGGGAGGATTTCTTTAGCCAGGTCGAATACCTGGCTGGCGAAGAACTGCTGAGAATCTTCCCCGCCGACGCAGAGGCCGCACTGAATGATGTGCAGCAGGCCCGCTATCTCGCGACTTGCAAGCGTATGAGCTTCGACTCGTTTGAGGCGGAAAAGATCATGCTGCGCATCCGCCAGCGGGGTCGCCGCTTTATGGAAGGCAACGACGACTCCGTTGTGGGAGTGGCAAAAGCCTGATGGACCATCGAGGCTCAGAGCGCGGGTTTTATGATAAGTTGCAGCTTCCTGAACACCAGGAAGCGCGAGACCTGCTCGAATCCCTGCTCGCCGACCCACGCCGAACTTACGAAGAGATTTGCATAAGCTGCAAATCGTCAGGGCTGTTTGAAGACTTGAAGGATGTGACGCCACAAGACCTTTCGCGCTACCGCCAGCGCCAAGCCCGCGAAGAATCACGCGCCAGCGTTTTGGCGCTGATCGAGGCCGAGGGCGAAACGCTGATCAAGGCGGCGGCGAAGAACCCGACAGGGATGATCGCCCGCTTCCTGCGCAAGCAGCTGACCGAGCGCGCGGTGGCGAAGTTCGATCAGGAATTCGAGACCATTGATGCGGTGAATGTCTCGCGTGAGGCGGCGCGACATGCACTGGTCGAACAGCGCGACCGCAAGCTCGATCTCGATGCAGAGAAGATCAGGCTTGAAGAGCGTCGGCTTGAGTTACAGCGGGAGCAACAGGAGTTGGCTAAAGACAAGTTCGGCATCGCCTCAACGACTTGGCGATTCATCCTTCAATGGATGATAGGCAAAGAGCCGAGAGTGGCGGATGCATTGACGGAACGCAGCGAAGAGCTGTTGAACGATCTCGAAGCTTTCATTGAAGTAAATGGCTAAGACGCGAATCAAAATACCGAAGAAGCGCCTGAGCAAGAAAGAGTTTCGCCAGCTTGCTCAGGAGGCCACCGAAGCAGTGCAGCAGTTACGCGCAGCCGCGCAGATCGCTTCGGAAGAGATTGCTGCGGGCCGCGCCGCCTTTACTGACGCTGATGGCACGCGCGAGCAACGTCTTGCGCGGACGACCAACTCAGCCCTTGAATTTGGGCGCACTTATCTTTCGCACTATTTTGAGGAGCCTTCAGCGGAGTTTCATGAGGCACTCGATAAGCTGATCACCGGGGATTACGACACGGAGGATTTGAATCGCTGGGTAGAAGAGTTCGGCATCGAAGTTCACGAAGGCGACCCGGAGTTGCGGTTGCTCGCGGTGATGATCCCGCGTGGGTTTGGCAAGTCCGTCATCGTCAATCTCTGCGATAACCTGCGGCGCATCTGTCATGGCCTCGACCCATACATCATCCTCGGCAGTGATACCTATGAGCAGGCGAGTAGCCAGTTAGAGGACATAAAAGAAGAGCTTGAGAGCAACGAGAAAATCAAGGCTGACTTCGGAAACCTGAAGCCTGAGCGTGGCGGCATCTGGCGAGAAGCCGAGTTGATCCAGCGCAAAGACGGGCGAGTCACCTGGCGTGAAGGGCGGATCATCACGACGAACCGGGTACGCCTGGACGCTGTGGGCCGTGGCGGGAAGATGCGCGGTCGCCGCTTCGGTCGCCAGCGGCCAACCGTTTTCAACGGCGATGACCTTGATAATGACGAGAATGTTGTAACCAAAGAGCAGCGGGACAAGAGCTGGAATTGGTTGATGAGCGCGGTGATGCCGGCTCTCGATCCAAAGCGCGGCGTCCTGCGCGTCATCGGCACCAATATCAATTTCGATTGCTCAATTGCAAGGGCACAGCGGAAGACCGACGCCAGCGGCAACCGGCTGTTCACTTCGATCAAGTTCGCAGCGATGCGCCGCAACGATGCCGGCGAAATGGAGTCTACCTGGCCGGCGCGATTCAGCATCAAGCGACTTCTGGCGCTGCGCGAGCTGCTTGGCCCGATCAAGTTTGGCGCGGAGTACATGAACGATCCGCGCGATCCGGAGACACAGCTCTTCGATCTTGAAAAGCTTTTCTTTTATTCGCCGGTCGAGTTGGAAGGCAAATCGCTCAAACATATTTGCTACGTCGATCCTTCAAAGGGCAAGAAGGGCAAAGGGAGAAAGAAGTCTGATTTCTCTGGTTATGCCGAGATTCTCTACTGGCAAGAGGGGCGCATTAGCTACGTCGTTGATGCGTTCCGGGAGCGACTCAGCCCGACCGCTGCCCGTAGCAAAATACTTGAATGGATTCCCCCCATCGTGAAGGCCGACCAATCGGCTGAATTAACCGTTGAGGAGAATTCCTTCGGTGACATTCTCGGTGCGGATTTTCAAGACGACCTGCGTAGAGCCGGCGTGGACAAGGTTGTTCATACGCTCCTGCATACAGAGGAGAAACCAGCTCGGATAGAGCGCCTGTCGATTCGGGTGGCTAATGGCGGTATGCGCTTCCCGCAAAAGTGGAAAGACGAGAATCGAAGGCCCGGCTGGTTTTCAGAAATGCAAGACTATCCGGGGCCTTACGATGACACCATTGATGCGCTCGAAAGCGCGGATTCAATAGGCAACAAATCGGTGGCGGCAGCGAGCGCCGGCAAAGACCCTGAAGGAAACACCTCGCGCGAGCGGATGCAGCGTGATCGTGAAGCGCGTCGAATGGCGCAATTGATGGGCATCAGGCGGCTCAGGCGGGCCGCGTAACAGGTTCCTCATTTCGATTTTTCAGAAAGGGGTTTTTATGAAACAACCGCTGACGTTAAACACAGACCTTCTTGCGCATCTGTTCGGCTCGGTCGAGCCGATAGCCGGCAAGCCGATTCTCTATCAGCTCACCAATGAAGAAGGTGGCACAGACGAGCCGGGCGGGCGCAAGGTGCCGGCGCAGATTCACCGACATTACTTCGATGGCAGGCGCGACGGTCAGGGCAGGGCCGTTGATCGAATTGTCTTTGTGAATGCCTGGGGAACCGTCTGCGTGAAGGATGCGCCGCTGGATTCGAGCCGCGAGCCGGGCACCTGGGACATCTACCAGCCCGGCGATCTGCGGACGTAACGCGATGCCATTGACAACAACGAGCCGGGCGTAGCGAGGAGCCGCCCACGCGCCGACCGCAAGGCTTATATCGTCGGCAATGTAAAAGCTCACGAACTGGCAGGGGATTCTATAGCGAGGAGCCGTGAATCCCCTGCGCGACGGCCTGATCGAAATGAAAGACGCGAATCGCGGAAAGAAGCTAACTGCCAAGGAAGCGCAAGAGGCGCTCAACAGCGAAATTGACCGCGCCTCGGTGTTGGGTGTGACGCCGGATGGCAATATCGCGGCGCTTTCAATTCTTCTGCGTAACGGTAGCAAATTGACTTTTGAATCAAAACAGTGGATTCGCGCCAGGATTGAGCCAGCAGACTAATGCCGAAGAAGAAAGACAAAAAGAAGCCAGCGGATAAGGCGCTTGTGAAGCAAGCGGCGCGCGACCTCGGTGTCACCTATCAGAAGGGGATGCAGATGGGCGACCTGGTACGCGCTGAGGCGGATCGCGTGGTGCGCCAATCAGCGGCTTCAAGCGGCATCGATCCTGAAGATGGTCGCTGGCGTCGTCTGGGGAATTCCAGGCGTGATCTCACTCCCATTGAGCAAGATCGGCTCATTGACATCGCTAACTATCTCGCCTGTCAGAACCCGCTCGGCAAGCGCATCCGCGAGATTCGGCGAGATTTTGTGATCGGCGACGGCGTCACTTTCGACGCCGAGGATAAGAAGATTATTCAGCCCATATTGGATGACTTCATCGCCGATCCGGTGACGAACTTCGACGAGTATCAGTTCGACCTGGTTGATTACATCGGCATCAACGGCGAACTGTTACTGCCGACGTTCGTGAATGACGTTTCGGGCCACGTCGCGCTCGGCTGGATTGACCCGGTTGAAGTCGAGCAGGTACTCGCCGACCAACGCAACCGGCGCATTATGCGCGTCGTGAAGATGAAGCCTGGTGCGGGCGCGGGTGCGGCGACTTTCTACGACCTGAGCGTGCGCAAGTATTACACGGTTGCAAACGTAGACACCGACACGGCCAGCGCGACTTATGGCCTGAGAGTCGGCGACCTGCTCTTCTTCCGCATCAACTGCGCACCGGACGGCACCAGAGGGCGCTCTGACTTTGAAGCCATTGCCGACCTTTGCGACGCGTGGGATCAGGCCACATTCAACGACCTGGAGCGCGTGGCGTTGCTGTTGAATTTCATCTGGGACGTGGAGTTGAAAAGCAAGACCGAGCCGGAAATTGAAAAGTGGCTTGAGGGCCAGGCAGAGCCGAAGCCGGGCGCGATCCGCGCCCACAACGAGAATGTGACATGGCAAGCTGTTGCCCCCGATCTGAAGTTTACGGAGACGGCTGTGCTGTCGAAATCAATTCGCAATAACACGCTCGGCTCGGCGGGACTTGCGCCCTTCTTCTACGGGGACACCGAGAACTCGAATCGCGCATCGAGCGAAAACCTCGATCTGCCGATCCTGCGCGGCCTGGCGTCGCGGCAGCGCAAGATGAAAGCCGTTTTCAGAGAGATCGGCGACTACCAGATTGATCAGTTTTTGATGCGCCGGCCTGCGCTGAGGCGGCAATTCCTGAATAGGAAGCTGTCGCGAAAGTTCGCGGTGAATATGCCGGAGCTTTCAACCCGTGATCTCTCACGAGTCGGAACTGTTCTTGCTCAAGTCACGGGCGCTCTTGATCTGGCCGTCGGGCGTAAATGGGTCATGCGTGAAACGGCGGCTCTGGTCTTCGGCTCAATCATCGCGCAATTCGGTGTCGAGTACGACGCAAAGAAAGAACTGGCGGAAGCCGATAAGCAACAGCAAGACGAGTCCGAGTCGGATTACACGCCAACACGCATAAGCCAACTGCGCGAGGCTGTGGCGTGAGATGGGCGACGCGGAAATCCAAGAGGAATTTGACCGCAGGGTCAAAGCGATCATTGAAAACATACTTCGCCAGGAGCGCCAACTCATTGAAGAATCGCGCGGCCTGCTAGATCAGGCACGGAGCGACATCGTCGCCCGGATGGCTGAAGGGGGGCATACCGAATGGGATGCCTACTGGCTGCGCCAGGTGCGCGCGGCGGTCGAGCGGCGCCTTGAGCATCTGAAAAGAGACCTGGAAACCAGTCTCAATCAGGGCATCAACCGCGCCTTCGATCTAGGCAATGAGCTGGTGAGCGATCCTGTGCGCGCGGCCCTCGGCGTCAACCAGCCGATAGGCATCTCGCGCGAGATCGTGCAGGTCGCGACGCAGTTCAGCGCTTCACTGATCACCGACGTGACGACCTCGGCGCAGGCCGCGATTGACGGCGTACTCCAACGTGCGGCGCTGGGCAGTGTGACGGTGCAAACGTCCATCGCGGAGATCGGCAGGTCGCTCGACGACCCGAAGATATTCCGCTCGATTGCGGCACGCGCGGAGACGATCTTCCGCACCGAGTTTTTGCGGATGCAATCCATCGCCACGCAAGCGAGGATGCGGTCAGACGCCGAAGCGATGCGACGGGCTGGCTGGGCGCTGGGCAAGCGGTGGCTGCCGCCGCCGCTGACAAAGCGCTCCCGGCTATCTCATTTTGCAGCGATGGGGCAGGAGCGGGCGCTGGATGATCCGTTCGAGGTAGGCGGCGAAGAGCTGATGTTTCCAAGAGACCCAGCCGGCTCGGCTGGCAACACAATTAACTGTCGATGCGTTTCACAGCCAACGATGAAGCGCATCTTCAAGCTTGATAGAGACCGGAAATTCGAGAGGTGAATATGGCGACTGACATTACTCAATTCAAATCGATCAAGGACGTTCCAGAGGATCAGATTTTTCAAAAGTCCACTGACAACAAAGTGCTGTTGCTCAGGGATGGCACGAAGGTCAGCGACGCGCTGATCGCACAGGCCAAACAGGAAGTGAAGGCGAAGGCGGCGGGCGCGGCGGCGGCTCAAGCGGCGGTCGAGAACGGCATGAGCCGCGCAGAGATCGTGACGCTGGTCGAGGAGACCGTGCGCCGGGTGCTGGCCGAAGAAGGCAAGGCGCAGAAATAGCGTTTATTTGCCCTCAGACGCGTCGGAGAAAAAAAAATTCCCCAGCGCGGACTTTCGGCTCCGAGCGTTTTTGAGGCCATTTGAACGCAATTAAATGGCCCTCTGCGGTGTCGGCCTGGATTTTGGCTTCAGGCGGCGACCAGGGAATGCGGAAGACAGGGTTTCAGCGATGAAAATTCATCTGACAAAGCAGTCCGGCATCAGCCTTACCGATCTGATTGAGAGGCTCGCGGCGGCTCTGCGAGAGCAGTTCAGGCGCGGCGGCGAGCCGATCTATTACTACCCGGACGAAGTATTTGATGACTCGGTCATCGTCTGCGACTCAAATGAAGCCAAGAAGTATCGCATTCCTTACACCATCGAAGGCGACAAGGTAACGTTCGGCACGCCGGTCGAAGTCAGGGAAGAGTACGTGCCGGTTGACGGCCCTCAAACCGTCGAGGTGATGCAGGGCATCGGCCTGATCTGCCAGTCGCTCGATCCGGAAGGGTGGAAGTGGCGGTTTCAGGTTGTCGCCTGGGGCCTGAGCGCGACCCGCCACATCTGGCGCAAAGAGGTCTTCGCACAATCGTTGCGTGACTATCAATGGGAGAACCTCAAAGCCTTTGCCGACCACGCGACCGAAGACGCAATGCGCAACCAGCCGGAGCGTTCCATTAAAGACCTGGTCGGCTGGTGGACTAACTTCGAGATCACCGACCAGGGGATGGATGCGACACTGAACATCAAGCCCTCAGCCGACTGGCTGCGCCAGGATTTGATCGCCGCATTCAAGGCCGGGAACAAGAGCTTTTATGGTGCGTCGATTTTCGTTGGCATCCAGGCGAAGCAAGTCACCTGGAGTGACCAAAAATCTGCAACGGAAGCCGAGAAGGTGAAGCCGATCACTATCGACATCGTCACCGACGCGGCTGCGAACGGTTATCCAAAATACGCCCTCGCGTCTCGCAGGGCGCGAACAATTGAAGAAGGAGCAAATGCAATGAACAAGAAGATACTGGCGTTGCTTTTCAAGAGGAACGCGCAAGGTTTTCAGCTCGTGCGCCAGACGTTGGTGACTGCGAGCACGGAGGGCGTAACGGCGGAAACGACTGAAGACCAGCTCGCGGAAGCCATTGGCGATAATGAAGCGCTCGTCACCCAGGCGATGGGCCTCCTCGAAACTCAACCTGCCGCGCCCGCGACGGCGGCCACGCCGACAGATGATGAAGGATGGGCGCAGCTCCCGCAGCGCGTTCGGGAAGAAATGGTCGCGCAGGCGCTGCGCGGTTCGGGGCTGGATCAGGCGGTGCAGCAGACGATTGCCGAGCGGCTCGGCGACGACGCGACGCTCAATGACGTTGACCGCGAAGTCGAGAACGCCCGCGCCGTTTTGGCCGCCACGACACAGTCGGGCCGCGTCGACAACCCGCGCGTCGTGACGGTCGGCGCGAACCGCTACGACAAGTACGCAATCGGCGTTGCCAAGGCGATGGGGATGAGGCGGGCAGAGTTCGATTGCGTTGAGAGCTACGTCGAGCGTGACGTGCGCCAGTCCACGGGCAATCGGCGATTCACGCCGGAGCAGTCGACCTGGGACGATGTGTCGGCGATTCCGAGCCTGCGCCAGCTCTACGTCGAGCTGACGGGAGACGATGGGCTGACGGGCCGCGCCCGCCGCTCGATGCGGATGACGCGGCAGTCGCAGTCGCCGTGGCTCACGTCGGACTTCCCCGACCTGATGAGCAACCTGATGCACAAGCAACTGATCGCGGCTTACCGGGAAGTTGACTGGCAGTGGCGTCGGGTGGTGACGATCAAGCGCCTGACCGATTTCAAACAGCAGCAACTGATCCTGCTCGGCTATTTCGCTGACCTGCCGACCGTCAGTCAGAACGGCGAGTACACGACGCCGGCGGCGCTGACCGACGATAAGGAGTATTACTCGCCGGGCAAGCGTGGGTTGATCGTCGAGCTGACGATTGAGGACATCGCCAACGACGACCTGATGGGGCTGGGCACCAGACAGCAGCGCCTGGGCCGCGCGGCGGCGCGTACGCTCGCCAAGTTCGTCTGGCTGACCTGTCTATTCAACAACCCGACGTTGAACCAGGACGGCAAGACAATGTTCCACGCCGACCATAACAATTTGATCAGCGATCCGCTCGGCCCGGATGGGTTGAAAAATGGCGTGACGAAGCTGCTCACCCAGACCGAGCCGGGCAGCAACGAGCCGTTTATGGTCGACCCGCGTGACCTGACGCTGGCGCTGCACCCGACCCAATACCTCGATGCCATCGCGGCAACCGACTTCAACCAGCAGCCAGGCGGCGAGACCAGTGCGCTGGCGCAGACGATTCGCCGGCTCGGCATCACGCCGGTGCCTCTGCCGATTGCGACAGACACCAACGACTTTCTGCTCACCGCGAACCCGCGCGACATTGACATCGTCGTGATCGGTTTCTTCATGGGCAACGAAGAGCCGGAGTATTACTCGTTGAGCGGCGAGACGCACGAAAAAGCGATGAACAACGACGTGATTCTGCGCGACAAGATTCGCCACATTTATGGCGGCTATCCGGTCGATCCTCGCGGCGCCGTCAAGTCGTCGCCTGTGGGCGGCTAACCTTTTCCTCCCAATGTGAGTGGGCTCAGAGGGCCGGAGGGCCGGCCCTCATTTTCTAAGGAGAGCTGAAAGGAGATTTGCGATGAAGCTGAAACGAATCTTTTCTGATCTGGTGATGGCGGCGGTTGTCGTGGCGATCAGCTTGCTGCCGATCACGCCGCTCGGCGTGGCAAAGCCGGCGTTGGCTCAGACGGTCGTTAAAACCATAAAACAGCCGCTGGCATCGGCGGCGCGCACGTCCTCAGATGTGAGCAGTTGGATCGATCTGCCGGCTGGCGATGATCACGTTGTTGTCTTCTTGACCGTGACGGCCACCACGGGCGGCACGCTCAACGTCAAGCTTCAGGATTCGCCGGATGGCGGTACGACGGCCTTTGATCTAACCGGTGCGAGCTTTGCCCAGGTGTCGAGCGGGACATCCTCACAGACGGTCTATGCGACGCGGGTGCCGGCGGGCAAGGTGCGTGTTAGTTATACCATCGCAGGCGGTGGCTTTACCTTCCATGTCGAGATTCTGAGCTATCGGGGATCGCCCACAATTGTTTCGAGTGCCGACGCAAACGCCAGCAATCTGACTGCTGGCACGCTATCGACGCTGAGACTGAATGAAGACATCGCGCGCACGGCGTCAGTGACGGTGCCCACCGCGAGCGTGCTGGCGTTGAACACGACGCCTTACACGCTGATCAGCGCGCCCGGCGCGGGCAAGATCATTCTGATAGACGAGATCACCTGCAAGCTCGTCTTCAATTCGGTCGCCTATACCGGATCAAATGCACTTGAGCTTCGTTACACGAACGGCTCAGGCGCAAAGGTGACGGCTGATCTCTCGTCTGCCTTCTTGAATTCGTCGTCAGGCACCAACTACGCGACGGTCAAATCGGTCGTCACGCAACTGACTCCGGTGGCCAACGCAGCCGTCGTGGTCTTTGTGCCCACCGCGAATCCTGGAGCGGGCAACTCAGACCTGGTGTTTTCGATCAAGTACCGGATCGTGACCCCATAGCCGAGGCGAGCCGATGCCGACGAAAGTCCGATCAAATTACATCGCCGAGGTTCAGCGGCTGATTCGCGATGGCGCGGGCATTCTCGCGAACGACTATGACGCGCTGATCGACCGCGCGCTCGAAGTCTACAAGCGCAAGCGCCCGCTCGACATCGTGATTGAGCTGACGAGCGATAGCAGCGACTTCGCGGTGTCTGCTCTGGCCGGGTTTGATGAAGAGATTTCCGGCGACCCGATGATCGAGTGGCCAGTGACAACCAGCGGCGAGCCTGAATTCCTCGACCGGCGCGACTGGCAGTTCTACCGCAAGCCGGCGCCTGACGGCCTGGTGATCCGCGTCAGCGCCGGGATCGGCAGCGGCGAGAAGGTTCGCTTTCATTTCAAGGGTGGCCACACGATTGATGCCGATGGCTCGACCATCCCAGCAAGCGACTTCTTCACCTTCTGCAAGCTGGCGGCGGCGGAGGGCTGTGACGACCTGGCGCGGCACTTCACGCAGACCGGCGAGCAAGCGATGTTTTCGGCAATGAGCGGCTCTTACTATCAATCGAAGGCCAAGGAGTATGAACAACGCGGGGCCAGCTTGCGCAAGCAGGCGAATGAAGCGCTGGGCGCGGGAGCTAACGAGTCCGGGCCGCCAGCGGCCAGTGTCACGAGGAATTGGGATACGGCGAACTCGCGCGGCGGCGACCGCCTGACGCATTCGAGGCGATTCAGATGATCAGAAACTTCGACATCGAAATCAAAGTCGAAGACAACATCCGCTTCGATGATTTTGCCCGTGTCTTTGATGACACGATGCCGGGCTTCATCAACGCAGGTCTATACAAGGTGCAGGGCGAAGCGCAGCAGAATTCTCCGGTCTACCGTAGCCTCTTTCGCGGCAGCATTCAGACGGCGGTCGAGCAGCAGCCGGCGACGATCAGGGGCTTCGTTTTTTCGAGCATCAACTATGCGCCGATCATCGAGGGTGTTGACGAAGCCGGGAATGACGTTGAATTCGGTCGCCGGCCCGGCGCAGCCTTCCCGAATCTCGGCGAGCTGAAGCTCTGGGTTGAGCGCGTCATCAGCCCGCCGGTCGAAAAGCTCGATGATGTGACTTATCGAGTAGGGCGAAAGATCAGCACCCAGGGCATCAAGGCGAAGCGGCCCATCGGCAATGCCTTTGAGCGCAACCGCGACTTCGTCAACCGCGAGATTGATCGCGGCGTGAAAGAAGTCTTTGACCAGTTGTGATTGATCTATGTTGACAGAGCCGCAAATTCGCAGCGCCCTCATGACGGCGATTCAAGCCGCCGACAACAAGGCGCGTGTGTATCGGCGCTGGCGCTATCCGGCAGAGAATCGGCTTGCGGAATGGGCTGCTCTCTTCCGCGATGTCGATAGAAAGCTCAATTGCTACTGGATTCGCCGAGTCCGCCGCTTCCCGACGATAAAGGGCACACCAGGACGGCTGGCCAAAGTCGAGCTGGTCTATGAGATTCGCTTTTACTTCGGCCTCTTTGACAGCAACGACGACGCGGCGGCTTCCGAAGAGATCGCGCAGGCGCGCGTTGACACGCTGGCCGCGCAGCTCGAAGCCGACGTGACGCTCGGACTTGGGCGCTGTGTTGGACACGGCGGCCTGGAGTTGCCGAACGATTTTGAAGACGTGCTTATCGGCGACTGGCCGGCGCACCGCGCGGTGATGCGGTTGTCGGTTGAAGTCGCAAACGTCAATTGCTGAGGTGAATATGGCTGACGAAGAAAAAGACTCAACGCAAATGACTCAGGCCACCGCGCCAAGCGGCTCGGCGACCTCCGCGACGACACAGCCGGCTGGCGATCCCGACAGCCGCCGCGTGGGCATCGTCCGCGTCGAGCGCGAAGATGGCCCGATGCACGATGTACCTTACGAAGACGGGAGCGGGCACCAACGGCACTGGTATCCCGGAGCCGACAAGGATGAATTTGAAGTTCCCGCCATGATCGCGGTGGCGGCAGTGGCCAGCGGCTTTTTTGAGCAAGCCGCAAATAGCAGGACGAAGTTGAAGCGCTCGAATCGAGACCGCCAGTAAGCAAAGGTGACGGTCAAAAAGGAGAAGAAGAATCATGAGCGGAACGACCAAAGCCTATCGCTGGATGATTAATTACGGAAAGTCGGAGGGGCAGTTCGGTATCCAGGAAGCCGACGCAGACATTGCTGCGGGTTCCTGGTACGAGGTCAATGACTTCAAGCCGACCGAAATTGAGAAGACCTACCGCACGAATCAGAACCGCATCAACGGAACGCGGGGCAAGACGCTGCGCCAGTTGAAGGGGCGTAGCGGCAAACTCGCGCGCACGTCGGATGCGAGCGTCGAGGTGATCACCAACCTGCTCTTGCAGGGGCTTGGGAATTTCAGCGTCAGCGGCTCCGGTGATCCTTATACCTTAACGATCAAACACCCGAGCGT
The DNA here is from genome assembly GCA_035275065.1 of Blastocatellia bacterium. NCBI lineage: Bacteria > Pseudomonadati > Acidobacteriota > Blastocatellia > Blastocatellia bacterium. The sequence continues at coordinate 8,399 of DATENM010000065.1, read as the reverse complement.
TTGCACGCTTTATCCCATCAGCAAGAGCTATGTCGAGGGCGTTGTCTGCAATGGGCTGACCAGCGGCTACAAACTTTACAAGGGTGCGGTCGTCAGTAAGATCACCATCGAAGGCGGCGGCGGGCAGGATGAGATCAAGCTGACCTATGAGTATATGACCGACGGGTCGGAAACGACGAAGGCATCGTTCACCTTCACGACCACGCCCGCAGTGCTGAATTATCTAATCGGCGCTCATCTCAACTTCAAGCTCTACCCAAATGGTGGTGGCCCGATTGACATCACCACCGACATCCTTTCGTGGAAAATCACTTACGATTTCGCGCCACAGCCGAGGAAGACGGGGAGCAGTAGCAGTAGCGTGCTGGTGCCGAAATACAAATACGGCAAGGACACGCCCAAGCTCGATGTCGAATTCGTCTATTGCGGGGACAAGAGCGGCACCGTTTATGGCTACTTCGACAACGACACGTTGCTGACGCTGCAGATCACGCTCGACGCCGGCGTCACGCCGGCGCGGTCGGTGTCGCTGCTGATGAACCAGTGCTACATCACGGCGACGGAAGGCGAGGATGATCTGGAGCCAACACTCAACTGCAAGGTCGATACGATTGACGTGATCGCCGACAGCGGCCCAGCCGTCTGGACTTGCAAAGCGGGCTCAAACTCCTGGCTGGTGGCCTCGCCATAGATCTGAGAAGCCATCGTAAACATAGAACCCTCTTCAAAACAGAGGGCGCTACGTGCCCTCTGCGTTTTTCATCAAAGGAAAGGATTCAAAATGGCCGACCCAGTTGAACTCAGCGCGGACGCTTTCGAACCGCAGGCTGAAACCCCCGAAGAAGAGAACCTGCACCGATACGAAGTGCCGAACGTGAAGACCGGCGAGCCGCTCGGTGAAATGGTGATGCGTGGCTTTAAGCAGCCGGTGCTCGACCGCTATCGAGAGATTCGCAACGGCACTGGCCGCGCCAAAGGCGACAACGGCAAGGCGCGCGAATACCTTTTCAGGAGAACATTCGTCCGCTTCGAGCCCTACCCGGTTGATGGAGTGACGCCGACGCTCAACCTTGGCCAATGTAAGACGCCGCTTGAATTCTTTTTGGCCAAGGCGCTGATGGTCGTTGATGCAGTGGTCCAACAGCACGTCGCCGCTGTCTTCCCGGATGTTGACGAAAAAAAATAGCCATCGCTGCTCGGCTGATCCTCAAGAGCGGTGAGGGGGATAACCCGTATTCGACCGCCTTTCACCGAGAGGGATGTCCCGAATATCTGTGGGAGAGCGACGGCGAGTTGATCAGCCCCGAGGAGCGGAGGAGTCGCAAATGCGAAGCGTGCAGTCATGCGCGGCAACTATGGCAATCCATTCTCGATCACACGGCGGATGAAACCACCGATCCGCCGACGCTTTATGGCGATCTGGCGAACCACGGCCTCTACATTCACCGCAAAGTGACTGAGTTCGGCTGTCGGATCGAGCAACTCGACGCATTCGATTATGAATTGCTGCTGATCGTCAGCGCCGAGATCAAGCGGCGAGAATCATTCAAGGTCTGGGAGCAAAACCGCAAGCTAGAGCAAAAGTAGATGCCAGAAGGCAGTAGAAAAATTGGCGCTGAGGTCTTCGTTCAAGCAAGCCAGGCCCGCGACGAGCTGAAGGGCGTGCAGGCCGACGTGAAAGGAGTAGGCGCGGCGGCTCAAGAGACGAACGCCAAGGCAAGTGCCGCAATGAATGGTGTAGCTTCATCAACCAAAGCGGCGGCAGCAGCCTTTGGTGAGCAATCAAAGGCTGCGATGGGTGCTGCTGCGTCTACCGCAGAGCTGGCTAATCAGAAGGCGGCGCTTCTAGGTCAGATCAAAAATGTTGAGGGACTGATTCGCGGCGAGACGAAGGTGCTGGCCGACGCACAGAGCGCAGTCAAGCAATACGGGGCAGGGCAAAAGGCCCTGGATACTGCGCTTGCTGATAGCCAGGCCAAACTCGCGGGATACATTCAGCAGCAAGATTCTTTGAAGGCGCAATTGAATGACGTAACGGCCCAGATGCGTCGGTCGACAGTCGCCACCGATGAGAAGGCAGCCAGTGAAGAAGTTCAGAAGATAAGCGCCCTGGAAGCGGCAAGGGCCGAACAAGCATTAGCCCTGGCGAATGTGGAGACTGCCGAAACGGCGACACTCACTGCCGGCGCGACAATTAGAACAGGCGCGGCAGTCGATAAGCTCGCCGGCGTGAGTGTGGGAGGGGCAAGGGCCTTGAGCCTGCTCGCGGGTGGGATTTCAGCCGTCGGCATCGGACAAATTGCGCTGATCGCTGGAGCCTCGCTCTTGATCGGCGAGCTGCTGGCCCTCGCCAAAGCCAAAGATGAACTAATTCAACTCGATGAAGAGGGGTTAAAGATAGACGCAGATCGGAATGTGTCTATGCATACGGGGGCACTGTTCACGAAAGAGCGTGCCACGGTTATGCATGACTTCGTCGCGAGCAATGTCGCGTTAGGGCAGGCGTTGGTTGATCTTTCGCAGAAAGAAAAAGCCGAAGAGGCGGCGAGAAGGGCAGCCACCGAATCTCTGGTCAGTGAAAAAAGGGAGGCAAGTGAGGTTGCCCTTTTATTTGGCGTTTTTGGGCAGACAACGGAGCAGTTGACCAAGAAAGAGGCACTGGCAACGGCGGCAAGAGTCGAAGCTACAGCAGCGGTACATAAGCAGATTGAAAGCTACATCAAGCTGGCATTAGAAACCCACCTATCCGCAGAAGCCACACTTGAGATGGCGAGACATACGGGGGCCGAAAAGGCTGTCTTGGATGCTCTGACCGCCGCGCTTGACAGCGCCTATTTTGCGACTCTTCGGTTCAAGAGTGGACAGAACCTTATCAGTGAAACCCGCTTCAAGGTGGCTTTTGATGCTGCTAAAGCCGGCGAGGTTTTGAATCATGCCGAAGCGCAGCGCCGGTACAATGCAGAAATTGCCAAGGGCGGCGAAGAGACTGTGAAGCTGGCGAGAGAAACCGAGCTTGCAGAAAAAAATATGCATGCATTCACCGAAACGCACCACGGCGGCGCGGCGGCGGCGCGGGCCTATGCAAACGAACTGGTGAACCTTAAAAAGCAGGCACAAGATGCGCTCGCTGCCTTGAACGCTGACAACTTCGCGGCGCGCGACGCGAGGATTGCTAACGACATACAGGCAGAGCGCGATCATCTCAAGATCAACAAGCGGGATCGTGAAGAGGCGCTTCAGTACATCGCCGTCAGAGAAAAAGCACTACACGATAAGGTGGCACAAGATAGGGCGATTGCTGAACAGAGGCTGGCTGATGAGATTCGCGGTATAGAGATCGCAGGCATACAGGATGCCTACGACAGAGAGGTTGCATCCTTAAATCTGAAACTTCAACAAAAATCCCTGGCTTTACAGCAGGAATTTGGCGTAACCGAACAGTCAGAGCAACTCATATTGCGGATGAAGCGGGCTTATGAAGACGAGTTTCAGCGTTGGTTTGTTGAAAGAAACCTCAAGACATTCGAGCAATTGACCACCGAAGGCGGGCGGTTCGAGCATCAACTCAATGCAGCGAGGGCGAAAGAAGACGAAGCCTATTTCAAAGGGCAACTAAAAGAATGGGAGCAGCACGAAAAACAGATTCAAGCTCTCATAGATAAATTCAGCCAACGCTCAGGCGGGCACGTTTCTGTAGTCAACATCAATGAAATTGAAAGAATCAACAGCAGGCTCAATGCGCTTGGGTTAAGCGTTAAAGGTGTTGATGATCATTTCGGCCACGCTACTTCAAACATCCGAGTTTTTGAGCTTAGATTGAAGGCCCTTGAGCTGTACAACAAAGGTGATTTCTTCGGTGGCTTGAGAGCGTCCATTAAAGCCGTTGCTTTAGATTTTCTTGAAAGCGGCAGGGCCGCAGATCAGATGGGCAACCTGATTCAGTCGACGTTCGATAGTGCGACTTCCGCTGGTGGTGATTTCATCTCGGCATTCGGCGCGGCGCTTGTCCAGGGTGTGACGCAAATCGTTGCGCAAGTGTTGGGGCAACTCGGCATCCAGTTGATCGCGAAAGGTATTGCGGATGTCCTTCAAGGGATAGCCTGGAACGCCAACCCGCTTACTCCCGGCCTGGGTACTCCACTGATTGCCGCCGGTCATGCTGAGATTATTCAGGGAGCTGCTTTTTCTGCCCTTGCGGGAATTGCGAGCGGGCTTGGCAATCTCGCATCAAACGCTATCAAAGGTGGTGACAGCGCGGCATCCGGCGCAGCAGGCGGCGGTTCGACATCATCAACCGTAGGCGGCACGCCTCGCGCGACTCAGCCGCAGCCGATCATCATTGATCTTTCGAATGCAAGCGCAAACCGGCAGCAGAATGATTTCAGCAGAATTGGGTTTACTGACCAAAGCAGGTCTTCATCGCAAAGACCGATGCAGGTTTCAATTCAGCTCAACGAAAACGCCTGGTCGAAGCTTATGCGCGGCCAAAAGGTGCTGACGGCGACCAACATCCAGCACGAGCATAAATCAACTTTTGCGAAGGTGGTCAAGAGGATCAAGTGAAATGGAAGTATTCCCTTATATCGGCTATTACGGATCGACCGCCAGACACGCTTATCGAGCGACCGAGCGCGAATATGACAATGGCGATTATCGTCGCTATGTGCGCAGCAATTTCAACCATCGCGAAATTACTCTGGTATTTGAAGACATCGCACAAGATGAGCGTGATGCCATCACGGAGTTTTTCAACGCTCGAATGTCGAGCACGGATGATTTTGAATTCACTGTCTACGTCTTTGAAGAAACCTCTGCCGGCCAGTTTTCCAACGGCGGCATTGTTTATGAAGTGGACATCTCGGCGCTTGAGGAAACCGGCCAGCACAAAGCCAGGTTCCCATCTGACTTTTTGCTTGAGTGGACGCTCAGCGGCTCTTGTTCCTGGGACACGTCGCTGACAATAAAGCTTCTGGATTGATATGCCACGCACTCTACCATCCGAATTCATCGAGCTTGAGGGCAAGAGGAACGTTTACGCGCCCGTCCTGCTGATGGAGTGGCATCTCAACTCAGGGACGCGCTACTTTAGCAGCGGCGATAACGTCACCTGGAATGGCGCGAGCTGGGAGGGCAATCGCCTGACCGCGCCGACTGTGACCTTCGGCGTCGTTGATGCCGAGCATCGGGAATTCCCAAAGATCACGCTCAATTTGGATAACCTGCCTGCCAGTGGCGAATCGGCTTTCCCCTTTCAGGCGATTGACGCAAGCGAGGTGTTTGAAGACAAGCTCGTCGTCCTCTATGTTTACTCGCCGGACAAGGAAACGGGTTTTGAATTCTGGCGCGGGCGCTCGCTCCGGCCTACATACAATGGCACTGAAAAAACCGTCGATCTCAATTTGAGTTTCATCTTCGACAGTCTCTTCCTGCCAGTGCCGAGCCAGGGCTTGCCGCAAGCCGGGTTCACTATCTCAGGAGTTGAAACCAATCAAGACGATCTCAATCCGTCCTCGATCATTCCGCTCTATTACGGCGTCGGCAATAAAAAGATTCGCCCGGTGATCTACCGCTTCGAGAATGGCGGCGCGTGGGCGTATGTCAATTTCATTGTCTCAGGTTGCGCGCCAGGCTTGCCCTTCGATCCCGATGATATTATCAACCTCAAATTATTCGACACGATTAAGGCTCAAGAGGTCGTCTTTCATCCAGGCGGCACCGATACCACGCCACACAATCTGACGAAATTCCCTGACGGATCGGCGCACGATGACATCGCTTATGGCTTTGCCTTGTTCCCCTGGGATAACAAAGACCAGGACTTGCAGCCTGATAGCGTGCGCGGCACCATCGCCAATGGCCGTCCGCTGATCGACACCGGCCTGCCATCCGAGAATTTGCCGCTGATCATCAAAGACCTTCTGCGCGATCCCAATCACGGTCTCGGCGCACCCGATAGTGACTTTGATAACGACGCGCTGGCGGAAACCGCCGACTATACGGGGACACGCTATCAGGCGAGGCTGGAGCTGCGCGAGCAGCAGCCGCTTATCGACCTGATCCAGAAGCTGCTCGGCGAGTGTCACTGCTACATTGCCTGGCCGAATGGCCAGATTCAGATTCGCGCCAAGCGCAATGACGAAGCCGCCTCGGCGACCTTCGCGACGATCAATTCAGGGCAGAGCGGGATTTTAATCGAAGACGACATCGAGAATGTTGAAGAGAAAAGTTTCGATGAAATCCCCAACCAGTTGAAGGTAGATTTCAGGCTCGCCAATCGGCATAAAGCGCAGCCTTTCTTCGTTCGTGATCGCGCCGCACAGCTATTAGCTGGTGGTAATTACCAGAAGGTTTCACAAGATGAAGTTGAGTTCATCGCTCTATTTGATGTTGAGCAGGCAAAGATCAGCGGCGCGATCCGGCTGCGCGAGGGGCTTCAGGGCAATATCTATGTAAGATTCCGCACACCTTTTTATGACAGCCTGCGGGTGGTTCACGGCGATCTCGCTAACGTCTATGGGAAAGACGTCCCGAACAATGCGAGCAACTATGTCTTCCGGGTGCTGACGGAGACCTGGAGCTTCGGCGAGGTTCCTTATCGAGAATTCTATTGCAAGCTTTATAAGCCAGCGACTTACAACCGCGATTATGCCGGCCTGGATATAGACCTGGAGCGCACGGGCACCGATACGAGCCAGTCAGGCCGGCCAGATGATGTGACGCCGGTGAGCCTTGCGGTGAGCGATCCGGTTGAAGGCGACACGGGCGGCAAGCTGACCACAATTACGGCGACCTGCACGATCCCTGCGTTTGATCCGACTGACGAGATTGCCGAGGGCATTCATCGCCTGCCGCCAATCGCGGCCTGGGAAGCCTGGTGGCACTATACGGATGAATCACCGAATCTCTGGCGGCGCGGCACCACTAAAGAAGTTGCGCAGGCCGACACGGCTTTCGATTCGTCAGGCGATTTTCAGCTCGATTTCTATAAGAACCGCAGTATTGAAGTCGTCTTCATCGCGCTGCCGCCGTCGCGCGCCAGGAGCAAGCTTGGTTACATTCCCGACCCGACCAAAGCCACGCACCTGATGGCTGACCTAACAGCCATCGCGGCGAGCGCCAGTGTTGATGATGCGACAGTCTTCGCCGGCGCACAGTATGCGATTTGCGAATTTGAAGTTGATAAGATTACCGGCACAGGCGTGGGGTCTGTCTCGTTTGATGTCGACGGCAGCGGGCATCGCAAGCCCTATTTCGAGTCAACCGCCATCGCGCACCCGGATGGGACGCAGATCGCCGTCGCCAAACTGAGTTATCCATCGCTGACTGTGGCGCTTTCGCCGCCGCGCTTCACCTACCCATTTGTGACGGCGATCAACGTCTTGCAGCGCCCGGATGGCGTGAAAATTAAGATCACCGACATCAGCGCCGAGAACACCGAAGACTACGGCACCTACTATACGACCAACGCAAGCTATGCCACCGACCCGACCAAGCTCGGCTCAGACAATCCAGCCTGGTATGCCGCTGACCCGCTATCACCGCCTGTCGGCATCAATCTGATTCTCGGCAAGGCGCTGCACTTCACGATCCCGCAAGAGGACATCGGCGCAGCGGGCACGGTCGTCTATGCCGCCTCGGTCGCCCGCAATGGCAAGCACAACTGGTCGAGCAAGCTTTCACCTCGGCAGAGCAGCGCGGTCGGTGATGATGGCGTGCCCGTGCTGGCGACCGCGCCGGCGCTGGTGCCAAAGCAGATTGGTCTGCGGGTTAAATGCCCGCTGCCGACGCTGAATATGAAAACCTTCCCGACCGCGGGAAAGGTTGAGGTCGTGCTGCAAGCGCGGGATGGCTCAAATGCGGTGCTCGGCTATGTCACCGAATCGGGCACGACATTTGGCACGCAGGTGGGCGAATATAAATTCGATTTTGGCCTGACGCACACGCACACCTTCAATCTCAAGAGAGGCGATCTGCTGACGCTCTTTCCAACCATCGTCACGCTAAAGGTTTACTACTATGTGACGAACGCTGTGGGGACTTCGGCGGCATCGCCTGTGTCATCGCTGACGGTGGCGACCTGGGAAGCCGACGCGATGCAGATCGACACCACCGCGCCTTCTGGCTTGAATCAGCCGGTCTTGCACGCGCAGAAGGGCAGCTTTGTCGCGAAGAAGATGTATGCGACGGCGAATGATAACCAGGAGCAGTACAAAGAGGTGGTCTTTGCGGTGGTCACCGATGCTGGCGCGCTCGTCAACTACGTGGATGCGGTCAACCGCGCCGCCACGGCTTCAGAAGCGACGGCGAAGATCAACATCGGCACGAGCGGCCACTACACGCTTCAGATGCGCGCTGATGAGATGATCAGCGCTTTTGGCGGGCCAACGAATCGCAACCTG